>JBDLJM010000005.1 GCA_039714315.1 Bacteroidota bacterium
GATTCACAAACATTTTATATAAAAAAGCTGCCGTTTTTATCCGGGGCGTTTAGATCCCGCTATTCTGTAGTATATTATTTTAATACTTTACGAAGTAATACCATTTACACTTTAAATTTACTGCAAAATAAAGTAGGAGATTTTTGCCTTAGTTGAAAAAGAAAATTTCAGCATAGCAGCGCTACGGTTAAATTTTCTTTTGATGAATAAGGTAAAAATATTCGTTTTATTGCGGTAGATTTAACTTGTAGATGGTATAATGTACATGGTAATACAGGTATTTATTAAAAATCGTAATACGTATTAAATAAATCTGTTCTTAGCCCAAACGAAATAATTGACCCTTTACTGTTTTGTAAAAATTCTGTTTCATTCAAAACATTAAAATCCCGATAAGTAAAATCAATAAAAAGTTTAAGGTTTGTTGCCGGATTAACAATGTAGCCACTTTTTAAATTAGCGAAAAATAAAGTACCGGTGTTCCCCTGGGCGATTTCATTTCCATAGTATTGTTCCTTATCACCATAAGGGTTGTAAATATCTCCTCCCCAATTTGAGTCGGGAGTGTCATATCCTTTTTTGCCATAAATTAATTTCACATCAGCAAATAACCTTTTATATCTGTATCTGATGATTGAAACAGATTCCCAAAAATTAGCTCCCCAGGGATGTCCTATGGGTTGATTGAAATGCCCGTAGTTTTGAAGGGGTATTCTGTGCGAAAAAGTATATGGCCTTGCCCAGTTGACCTCAGATTTTATTTGTAGGTTTTTAATGCCAAATGCATTGTAATAGTTTATTCCGGTTTGAAAAGCGAATTTATTTGCCCAGTAACCTTCACTGTCTTTTACTTCGGCAAGTGTGAATTCGTCTAATACTGCCTGACCATATAATTGTATGGAATTAGTTAGTTTTATTTTAGTGCTAAATCCTAAGAGGGCATTTCCTCCTGCCGAACCCAGGCTAAATTCTATAGGTCGGTAAAATATCACCGGATTTAAATAATTTATATCAAACCCTCTGTTGCCGGTAGAATCTGCCCAGACAATTGCCTCGAAGAAACCAACATTAATTCTGTCGGTTATATTCCAGCTAAGGTGATGTACAGTAACAAATTTTTGTTGATGTACATCGTTTATGGCAGTTTCGGGTCTGATATCCTGCATAAACATCCAGTAGTTTGTGTACTTTATATTCCAAAAGCTTGTGTTTATTTTGAAGTAAGGATAATTAAATCCGGCATCACTTAAAAACATCGACCTGTAGCCGTCGCCTATGAAGTTCTTTCCCGTGCCGAACTGGAGGTTGAAAAATTTACTGGGAGTGAAGGATATATTAGCCTCAGCCATTGGATAATCATATCCGCCGGTTTTAAAATTTTGTGCCAATCCCTGACCGGGGACAATTCCGTCGATTCCGCCTCCTGTATTTTTTTCATGTTCACTAATCCAATTAGTAACATAATCAGGGAATCTTGCCTGAGACTCATAGAAAGCCGATTGAAACGAAAATTTAGATCCAAGCTCACCCTGTATATAAAAACCTCTTGTATTAACATAGGTATAATCATGGTCAGAATTAAGATCTTTTCCAATTTGAAGATTCATAACTGGATCTACTGAAAACCAGAAGTCTTCTTTTTCAACCTTTACAAAGTTTTCATCAAACAATTTACGACCCCACCAATTCTTGTATTTGTAACTCAATGTACTGTCATAATCGTTAAGACTATAATATTGGTTTACCTCTCTCTGAATAAAAGGTTTGCTGGCAGTGTGCGAATTGTTTCCTATTTGGTTATATCCATTTTCAATTTCAGCATATCTGAATTTTGAATATTTAATATTCTGATCTTGTGAATAAGCTTCTGAGAACAGTAGTACAGTTATTAATAGTAAGAGTCTGTGCATATTATACTTTAGTTACTTTACCGTCTTTTAGTAAATAATCATCACCACTTTCGGGGCAAGTAGCAAATCCTTCTTTATTGAATATTAATTTATGGCCATATTCGCTCATCCATCCTATTTGTTTAGAAGGATTTCCAATAACCAATGCATAGGGTTTTATATTCTTTGTTACTACTGCACCCGCTCCAATAAAAGCATATTCTCCAATATCATGTCCGCAGACAATTGTAGCGTTTGCCCCGATAGAAGCTCCTTTTCCCACATGAGTTTTAGTGTATTGCCCTCTTCTGTTTATTGCGCTTCTCGGATTTGTTACATTAGTGAATACCATTGAAGGACCCAGGAAAACATCGTCGTCGCATGTAACACCGGTATATATTGATACATTGTTTTGTACTTTGACGTTTTTACCTAAAATAACTTCGGGAGATATTACAACATTCTGACCAATGTTGCAGTTTTCTCCCAGTGTACAATTGCTCATTATATGGCTGAAATGCCAAATTTTAACACCTTTTGAAATATTGCACCCGTCATCAACTACAGCAGTTTCGTGTGCAAAGTATTCTTTTCCCATTTTCGATATGTTAGATTGTAACAAACATACGAAATTTAAATACTAATAAAACCTGCGATTGTGTTATACCCCAAGTTTGTGACAGATGTCTTTTTTGAATATTGAATCTCTTAATACTGAACGAAGAAACAGTTCTGCCTTGTCTAAATTCATGCTTGCTTCTTTCGATAATCCTTCTGTAATGTGGTAGCTCAATCCTTTTATCGACAGTAAATAGCTTTCGGGTTTTTCCCCGAAAAGTTTATCGCAAAGGTAAAGCAGGTATGATGGCGAGACAGCATGCATTGTGAATTCTATGGTTTTTTGAGCAGGGTTTAATTTTTCAAGTTTACATGTTTTAATCTCTTCTTTCGAAGCATCGACAAAAATAACCCTTTGATAAGAACTTATTTTTTCGGCATCTTCTATATTTAACTGGTAATTGCTCTCAAGGTCAACATCCATTATATAATTATCTTTAAGCCATGACTCCAGGCGAAGAATCATGACATTTCCTATACCATCGTCTTGTCTGCCGGGATTTCCAAATCCGTAAACCAGAGTTTTAATTTTATTTTTCATGTGTCGATAATTTTATGTTTTGGTCATCACTCTTAAGCGCGACAGGTATGTTATCCCCAAAATATTCATCCCGTTTGGTGTACGCTCGTCATTTATGGCCATTTCATGTGTGAAAATATTATGGTTTATGTTCTCAGTCGGTCAATTTCTTTCCCATTGTTATCTAATACTGCAATGTCTAATGGCATTTGTCCCATTGCGTGTGTGGCACAGCTCAAGCAGGGGTCGTATGCTCTTATAGCAGTTTCAACTGCATTCAACATTCCTTCACTTATTTTTTCCTGACCATTAAGGTATGATTTTGCTACATTTTCTACCGACAGGTTCATTGCTGTATTATTGTGAGTGGTTGAAACAATAAGGTTAGCCATAGTAATTTGGTCGTTTTTATCTATTTTATAGTGATGGAAGAGTGTTCCCCTCGGAGCCTCGATCGCTCCTACACCCTCAAATTTTTTAGCTCCCTTTTTTATTAAATCCATATTCTGCAAATCGGGATCTTTAAGCAAATCTCTGATTACCTCTGCCGAATGAAGAATTTCTATCAATCGTGCCCAATGAGTGTGGAGACAACTTGAGTTAGGCTTACCACCCGTATAAGTTTTGAATATTTCGAATTCTTTTTGAGCTAAGGGGGTAGGAATAAAATTAACCGTGTTTAATCGGGCCAGGGGACCTACTCTGTACCAACCATTTTCTTTGCCAAGAAATTTCAGATAAGGAAATTTCATGTACGACCAGTTTTTTACTTCTTCCTCAATGTATTTATGGTACTCTTCATAATTTATATCATCAATGACTTTATTTCCTGATTTATCTACTACTCTTAGTTTTCCGTGATATAAATCCATTGCTCCATCTTCGCGAACCAAACTCATAGATGATGAAGGGAATACTGAGAAGTTATCTATAAAGTCTTTATTGTGTTTATGGTATATCTTAAAAAAGTCTAATGCCTCTTGTGCCCAGTCGACCATCATTTCGGCATTTAGATCCGGATTCTTAAGCAGAGCGTCTCTTTCATCAATGCTTAATTTTTTATTTATTCCACCCGGAATAGCTCCTGTTCCATGAATTTTTTTACCGGCTGTGAATTCAATTATCTGCTGTCCGAATTTACGCATCATCACACCTTTTATAGCCAAATCGCGGTGCTCATCTATAACACCAAATACGTTTCTGGTTGTAGGATTACCATCAACTCCAAATAATAAGTCGGGAGAGCTTAGATGGAAAAAGTGCAATGAGTGAGATTGAAAAATCTGGCCATAATGCATTAAACGGCGCATTTTTTCGCCAACAGCAGTTAGCTTATCTACTCCCACAATTGTATCAAGTGCTTTGGCAGCAGCTAAATGATGACTTACCGGACAGATACCACACAAGCGCTGAACCAAGACCGGAGCTTCCCAATATGGACGGCCTTGTATAAATTTCTCAAAACCTCTGAATTCTACAATGTGTAAACGCGATTGTTTTACCTGTTTATTTTCATCCATCAGGATGGTCACTTTTCCGTGTCCCTCTACTCTGGTTACAGGTTCTATGGTTATCTTTTTGTCCATTGTTTCTCTTTTTAAGGTCAAATAATTACATTTTGGAACAGTAACAAATTATTTCAGTCGAATTTCAATGATTCGTAGCTTGGTTCTATTTCTCTTCCCTGCAGAAGTGCTGTTAGGGCTTCCCAGATCAGATCTGCTCTTGGTGGACATCCCGGTAGGAAATAATCTATTTCCACAATCTCGTTGCAGGAGTAAACACGTGGTAAAATTTTTGGTAATTCCGGGTCGTCCGGAACTATTTTTTCATGGTTAAGTTTTACGGTAGGCCCCGACAGATATGCTTCATCAAAACACTCTTCAATTTCTATTCCGTTGCGCATAGCCGGAACACCTCCCATCAGTGCACACTCTCCAACAGCCACAAGTATTTTGCAGTTTTTTCTGAACTCCTTCAAGGTTTCAATGTTTTCTGAATTGCAGCATCCACCTTCTATAAGTCCAATGTCTATAGGACGTGTGAATTTTTTTATGTCGGTTATTGGTGATTTGTCGAACTCTACAAGATCAGCAAGATCCAGTATTTTTTCGTCAATATCTAAAATCGACATATGGCAACCGAAGCAGCCTGCTAATGAAGTTGTCGCTATTTTTGGTTTCATCTGTTTAAAATTGCCGCGAATTCGCGAATTATTTGCGCCGCCTACCGGTCGGCTTTGTTTTTAATCGGTCTGATGGTACATTCATGTATTATCATTTTTCTGAGTGATAACGATAGTACTCATGAATGTTTCATTTGCCTACATTTTATTTTTTGTTACTTTCTATCGGGACTTTATCAAACTGACGTAGTCCTATTGGTGTTTGGAATCCGTTTGCTTCTTTTATCAATATGCAACCTACGGGACATTGTTTTACAGCATCTCTTGCTTTTTCCATTGTGAATTTGTCGTTCATATCTTTGTCGAATATAACTTCAAGAGCATTGCTTCGTCCCTGAAGAACGAAAAATGGTTTTCCATTATCGTCTTTTATTGCCTGGATACAGCGCTGACATAGGATGCACCTGTTCTTTTCCATCATTATTTTATCAGAAGATGATGTGTCGATACCTTTTTTAGGATAAAGATGTTCGAATCTCGAGAATAGTAACTTGTAGTGATATCCTATTGCCTGTAGTTCGCAATCACCACTTTTTTGGCATATCGGACAAATGTGATTTCCTGTAGAAAACAGGAGTTCTGTAATGTATTTTCTCATTTCTTCCAAATCGTCTGAATCACTGATTACATTCATTCCGTCTTTGGCTATAGTAGAGCATGAGGGATAGTGATAGCCATCTATCTTAATTGTACAGATTCTACAGTTACTGTGGTCAAGCTTATCTTTTAGGAAACAAAGGGTAGGAATGAATATTCCGTTTTCACGGGCAATTTCTAAAACAGTTTTAGGGTACCCGGATTTAACCTTTTTACCATTTATTGTTAGTGATATATTGTTTTGCATAATCTTTTTATTTCAGTTGTTATTATTTGTGAAATTTTCTTAATTAACACTCAAAAAATTATCCTCAATACTATCCTCAATCTCATAATCGTCGGTAAACTTTCTGATAAATCCTATCAGTAAGCTTGAAACGCTTTTACCCAATCCGCAGCGACTTATGCTCAAAAGCTTACTCCATTCTTCTATCCTCAGAAGGTCTTTTTCCGATAGTTTTTTGTGTTCCATATATCTTGCAATTTCTCTAAGATATCCCGGTACATTTCTACATGTTGAACATGAACCACATGATTCATCAATGAAGAAATCAAGAGCCGGTAATACGACATCTTTTAATAGATTTCGGTTGTTGTTTAGTATCATAAATGCTCCTCCCGTTGCAAGGTCGGAGTAGCAAATTTTTCTATCGAATTCTTCGGGAGGAATTAATTTACCTGACATTCCCCCAACTATTACCGCTTTAGAGTTTTTGGCGTAGCTGAGTTTTAAAATTGTATCTACTGTTATCCCCCAAGGAAGTTCATAAATACCTGGTTTAGCACAGTCGCCCGCTATACTCAATACTTTTGTACCTGCCGAGAATTTTGTTCCATAGGCTTTGTACCATTCAGCTCCGTTTTTAATGATTGAAGGAACAATTGCAAAAGTTTCAACGTTATTTACGATAGTTGGTTTTCCAAGATATCCAAACTCTGTAGGTTGCATGTATTTTTCTCTGGGTTCGCCCCGTTTACCTTCCATCGACTCGAGTAGGGCAGAAGCCTCACCACAAACATATGCACCGGCACCAATTTGTATCCGCATTTCGAAATTATAGCTGTTGTCACGTCCCAGTATACCTTTATCTCTCATCTGCTGAAGTACATTTTCGAGATAGGGTTTCATGTATTCATACTCTTTTCTTAAATACAGAATTCCTTTGTGTGCTCCGATTGCATAAGCACAAATTAACATTCCCTCAAATATTTTTTCCGGTTTTTCAGTTAAAAGAACCCTGTCCTTAAATGTTCCCGGTTCACCCTCATCAGCATTACAGATCACATATTTTTTTTCACTTTTTACTTTTGCTGCCGCTTTCCACTTTCTACCTGCAGGGAATCCTGCTCCACCTCTTCCCTGTAGTCCTGAATCGGAAATGATGCCTAAAATATCTGAAGGAGAATTCCTGGTATTTAGCAGTTCTACCGCAGAAAAATTGCTGTAATCATTATCGAGAAGCGGCCCTCTTATATAAGTTTTAGTCTTGTTTACGGACGACTGCCCTATGAGCAGTTTGTATTTATCTGTTTCGTATTTGTTAAAAAGCTGTTTTAGTTCTACTCCTTCTTTTAAATCGGAAATTATGTTTTTAGTTTTCTCAGGAGTTAGGTCGGTGAATGGTAGCCCGTTAATAAGTATGGCCGGTTCCTGATCGCTCATTCCTATGCATGATGTATTCCAGAGACCAAATTTTGCAGATTCAGAAAGTGATTCAAGTTTGCAGTTACATTCCTCTTCCAGTGTTTTAACAACTTCGGCATAACCACTAATCAGGGCGACAACGCTTCTGTTAATGTGAATTGTGTATTCTCCCATGTTTTTATCATATAAATAATGATAAAAGCTGATTACCTGTTTTATCTGACTTGGTGAAATATCCATATCAGTAGAAAGTTCATCTATAATATCCTCTGATATGAATTTATATTCCGACTGCAGCTTGTGAAGTATGTCTAATAGCCTGTATCTGGCATTTCCTGTACTATTGATTATTGAAGAAATTGTTGTTTTCATTGTAAACTTTTTAAAAATTACAATCATTACATATAAATGTATCAAATGTTACATAGTAATAACATGATTTTTCTCTAAAATGGAAATGCTAATTAGCATATGTTTAAATAATGCATATATTTATGGTAGGTAAATGTGTATTTACCAGACTTAAATTAAATATACCCTCTATTCCTGTCTAAGCTTTTTAATGCTATTGTTTTACTGTATTATATTGTGGTTTGGATTAAGCATACTTTTTTCTTAAATCAGGTATAAATGAAAATTATAAATTTTCAGGAAATAAAAGTGTAAAAAATACACTTATTGTTTTCTTTTAAGTGGAAGAAAGTTTAAATTTGTTGCTTAAATCATATGTAAATAAGTGCTTTAATAGCATGTTTAATTTATAGAAAGAATGAAAACACTCGATCAGTTAAATTTTGCGGGTAAAAGGGCAGTAATCAGAGTAGATTTCAACGTGCCTTTAGATGAAAATTATAATATTACTGACGACACAAGAATTCTTGGTGCAGCACCAACAGTGAAGAAAATTCTTGCTGACGGTGGATGTGCAGTTTTGATGTCGCATTTAGGTCGTCCAAAAGGTGTGGAGGAGAAATTCTCATTAAAACACATTGTAAAGCGAGTTGAAGAAGTAATGGGAGCTGAAGTTATTTTTGCTGATGATTGTATTGGCGAAAGTGTTGTGGCTAAAGCTGAAGCTCTGAAGCCGGGACAAATTCTATTGGTTGAGAACTTACGTTTTCATAAAGAAGAAAAGGCAGGTGATGTTGAGTTTTCGAAAGAACTGACAAAACTTGGTGATATTTACGTTAACGACGCATTTGGTACGGCTCACCGTGCGCACGCTTCAACTACTGTTATGGCGCAGTTTTTCCCTGAAGATAAATGTTTCGGAGCTTTATTGGCCAAAGAAATTGAGAGTATCAATAAAGTATTGAAAGAAGGAGAAAGACCGGTTACTGCAATTTTGGGAGGAGCAAAAGTTTCTTCAAAAATTACTATTATTGAAAAAATGCTTGATACTGTTGATAATATTATTATCGGCGGAGGAATGGTATTTACATTTGCCAAAGCACAAGGTGGAAACATTGGTTCTTCTTTGGTAGAAGATGATAAATTAGAATTAGCTATAGATATTCTTAAGAAGGCTGAAGCCAAAGGGGTAAAAATTATTTTACCTTCTGATGCTGTTGTTGCTGATGCATTTTCTAACGATGCAGCAATAAAGGTAACTGCTACAGGCGAAGTTCCTGAAGGATGGATGGGACTTGATGCAGGACCTGAAGCTCTTAAGGAAATAAGAGAAGTTGTATTGGCTTCAAAAACTATTCTTTGGAATGGTCCATTGGGAGTTTTCGAAATGGATAACTTCGCTAACGGAACTAAGAAATTAGGCGATTTTATTGCTGAGGCAACTGAGAATGGAACATTTTCGCTTGTAGGTGGAGGTGATTCAGTTGCAGCAGTTAAAAAATTCGGATATGCCGATAAGGTGAGTTATGTATCTACAGGTGGTGGTGCAATGCTTGAATCTTTAGAAGGTAAAACCCTTCCCGGTATTGCTGCAATTTTGGAATAGCAGTAAATTAAAATAATATCAGTCCGTGAAACTATGGTGAAAATATTGCTGTGGATTCACGGATTTTTTATTGCTATTTAGTAACGAGATGTTTTCATGAATTTATCTGTCAATTCATGCTTTTTTCATCTAATACCATCTACGCATTTAATATACTGTGATAAAACGAATGTTTTCACCTTATACCAATTACGATTCAAAGTGATTGATAAGTAAATTGAATTATATTTTTCTTAATCGAGGCAAAAAATCTTTGCATCTAGGCTAAGCCTAGACGGAACTATTTTTTAACGAAGAATAAGGAAAAGAGAAACAATTTATGTCGGTCAGTTTGATTCGTAATTGGTATTACTCTTCAAAATAAAATTTAACCGTCTAGGCTGAGCCAAAATGCTGAAATTTTCTTTCTCAAATAAGGTGAAAATCTTCTACTTTATTTCACAGTAAAATTAAAACGTAAATGGTATAATAGAAATTTTCCATCCTAAACTTAGTTCTCCAAAATCAGCCGATAGATATATTTTTTCGCAGTTTTCTATCATTATTACTATATGGTATTATACCAAAATCTAAGATTATTATTAATAATGCTTTGGGGCTTGTTTACTTAGGCTAAATGCATAGTTTACCTCTGGAAACAAATATTCTTTGATCAAAGGTTCTTTATATATGTATACTTGTCCGGTTTGGAATCAACAAACGAAATATCCTTGCAATATTGGTGTTTCAGAATGAAGTTTGTTCTAATTTTTTTCAACTGATCCGGCCCACCTATCAGATTATCTACTGTTGTGATTTACAACAGAATTTATTTATAATTCCAGACAATCAATTGCAAAATATTCATTCAATCTTGATGTATAGGTTCTAACGGTTTGAAAATCAACGTTTTATTTGTATATTTAGTGTTGTGGTGAATACTCTTAGTAATAGAACATAAATATTACCCTTTTGTTCACTCAAAATCAGATATCAATAATTATTTCTACTATTAAAATTATTTTTTATGAACAAAGTAAACTACTTTTTGATCGTTGTATTGTCCCTTTTTACAATGACAATAACTGCACAAGAGGAATGGAATCAGGTAGGTTCTTCTATTTTGGGAGCAGACTCGGGAGATGAATTAGGACATTCGGTGAGCTTAAGTTCCGATGGTTCTGTAATGGCTGTAGCGGCACCTAATAACGGAGACAATAACGGGCAGGTAATAATTTACCAAAATACAATCGGTAGCTGGGAGCAAATAGGTTCGCCTATTTCCGGTGAAAGTGGTGACCGTTCCGGTTATTCGGTAAGTTTAAATTCTGAAGGTTCAATAGTTGCAATCGGATCTCCCACGCATGGAGAAAACAGTCCGGGTTGCGTAAGAATTTACCAAAATATTGATGGTGTCTGGACTCAGATAGGAGATAAAATAGACGGAAAGATTATAGATAATCAGTTTGGAAGGTCGGTAAGTTTAAGTTCTGACGGTTTAACCTTAGCAGCAGGAGCAGTAGAAAACGGCACAACAGAAGCCGGGCACGTTGGAGTTTACAAACTAATTGATGGATCCTGGCAGCAGATGGGATTAGATATAACAGGGGAATCCGGAGGCGACCAGTTTGGAAGCGCAGTAAGTATAAGTTCGGATGGTTCAGCAGTAGCTGTCGGAGCACCGTATAATACTATTGGAGGTACTTTAGTTGATGTGGGACATGTTAGAGTTTACATGTATAGCAATAACGAATGGATACAGACAGGGTTAGATATTGACGGAGAAACTGCGGGCGATAAATTTGGTAGTTCTGTAAGTTTAAGTAATGATGGTTCATTATTAGCAATAGGTGCTCCTGATCATGACGATAGTAATTTCGGACATGTAAAAATTTATCAGAATAACAATAACGAATGGGAACAGGTAGGAGAAACTATCGAAGGAAAGTTATCGCATAATTATGCCGGTACTTCTGTAAGTTTAAGTTCAGACGGTTCTATGGTAGCAATAGGCGGAGTAGAGGATAATGATCTCAATAGGTCTCCCGGTTATGTTATGGTTTATAGAAATAATGGAGGAGCCTGGCAACAGGCAGGTCCGGATATACAAGGAGCCACAGATGGAGACAAATTCGGTAAATCGGTAAGTTTGAGTTCTGATGGTAAAATAGTAGCAATAGGAATACCAGGTTTTGGACCTGATCAGGGTAGTACTGAAGTATATGAACTTAGTGGAGAAGTAGTTGAACCACCAACAATTGATGAAGAATGGGTACAGGTAGGTTCTTCTATTTTGGGAGCAGATTCGGGAGATGAGTTAGGACATTCAGTGAGCTTAAGTTCCGATGGTTCTGTAATGGCTGTAGCAGCACCTTATAACGGAGATAATAACGGACTAGTAATAATTTATCAAAATATTGCCGGTAGCTGGGAGCAAATAGGTTTGTCTATTTCCGGTGAAAGCGGTGATCGTTCCGGTTATTCGGTAAGTTTAAATTCTGAAGGTTCAATAGTTGCAATCGGATCTCCAACACATGGAGAAAACAGTCCGGGTTGCGTAAGAATTTACCAAAATATTGATGGTGTCTGGACTCAGATAGGAGATAAAATAGACGGAAAGATTATAGGTAATCAGTTTGGAAGGTCGGTAAGTTTAAGTTCTGACGGTTTAACCTTAGCAGCAGGAGCAGTAGAAAACGGCACAACAGAAGCCGGGCACGTTGGAGTTTACAAACTAATTGATGGATCCTGGCAGCAGATGGGATTAGATATAACAGGGGAATCCGGAGGCGACCAGTTTGGAAGCGCAGTAAGTATAAGTTCGGATGGTTCAGCAGTAGCTGTCGGAGCACCGTATAATACTATTGGAGGTACTTTAGTTGATGTGGGACATGTTAGAGTTTACATGTATAGCAATAACGAATGGATACAGACAGGGTTAGATATTGACGGAGAAACTGCGGGCGATAAATTTGGTAGTTCTGTAAGTTTAAGTAATGATGGTTCATTATTAGCAATAGGTGCTCCTGATCATGACGATAGTAATTTCGGACATGTAAAAATTTATCAGAATAACAATAACGAATGGGAACAGGTAGGAGAAACTATCGAAGGAAAGTTATCGCATAATTATGCCGGTACTTCTGTAAGTTTAAGTTCAGACGGTTCTATGGTAGCAATAGGCGGAGTAGAGGATAATGATCTCAATAGGTCTCCCGGTTATGTTATGGTTTATAGAAATAATGGAGGAGCCTGGCAACAGGCAGGTCCGGATATACAAGGAGCCACAGATGGAGATAAATTCGGTAAATCGGTAAGTTTGAGTTCTGATGGTAAAATAGTAGCAATAGGAATACCAGGTTTTGGACCTGATCAGGGTAGTGCTGAAGTATATGAACTTGTAGAGACTCCGATTGAACCACCTATGTTTGAGGATGATTGGGTGCAAATAGGATTAGATATGGTAGGAGAAGCTTCAGGAGATGAATTTGGACACTCGGTGAGTATGAGTTATAGCGGATCAATTGTGGCAATTGGAGCTCCTGATTATGAACAAAATAAAGGACAAGTAAGAATTTACAAAGACATCTCTAATAGTTGGAAACAACTGGGGTTGTCTATCATAGGTGAATCCTGGGATCATTCCGGTTCCTCAGTAAGCTTAAATTCGGATGGATCGATAGTAGCAATCGGATCTCCCACACATGGAGAAAACAGTCTGGGTTGCGTTAGAATTTACCAAAATATAGATGGTGCCTGGACCCAGATGGGGGATAAAATAGACGGGAAGGTTCTTTTTAACCAATTTGGAAGATCGGTAAGTTTAAGTTTTGATGGTTTAACAGTTGCAGTTGGAGCCGTAGAAAATGTTATAACAGAGGCCGGGCATGTAGGAGTTTACCAATTTATTGATGGTGCATGGCAACAGTTAGGATTAGATATAACAGGAGAAGAAGTAGGTGATCAGTTTGGAAGGACAGTAAGTTTAAGTTCCGATGGATCGACTGTGGCTGTTGGAGCTCCTTATAACACAATAGGGTGGGCTTTTGTTGATGTAGGTCATGTAAGAGTTTATAGGTTTAATAATAATGAATGGATACAGATAGGATCAGATATTGACGGAGAAGCTGCGGGCGACAAATTTGGAAGTTCTGTAAGTTTAAGTATTGATGCTTCAATTTTAGCCATTGGTGCTCCTGATTATGACGATAGTAATTACGGACACGTAAAAGTTTATCAAAATAATAACAACGAGTGGGAACAGGTAGGAGAAACTATCGAAGGAAAGTTGTCGCATAATTACGCAGGCACTTCGGTAAGTTTAAGTTCAGATGGTTCTACTGTAGCTATCGGCGGAGCTGAAGATAATGATTTAAACAGATCTCCGGGATATGTGATGGTTTATAAAAATGTAGAAGGTACCTGGCATCAGATGGGTGTAAATATTTTAGGAGCTGAAAATGGAGATAAATTTGGAAAGTCGGTAAGTATAAATTCTGATGGAACAAAAGTTGCAGTAGGAGCTCCGGGATTTGGACCGGATCAGGGTTTGGCAGGAGTATATAATTACGGAGAACTTGATCCTCCACTAAGTAATTTTGATATTTCTTCAGAAAAAGTAATGGTATATCCAAATCCTACATCAGGTAATGTGATTATTAACAATATTAATAAAGAAAGATTATCTGTAAGATTATTTACTATCAATGGGGTGTTGGTTGTTGAATCAATGTCTGAAGAAGAGAAAGTCAGAATAGATCTCGGGAATTATCAGGCCGGTATGTATATTATGCATATTGAAAATGGTAATGATAAGGAGATAATAAAAGTTATTAAATACTAGAGATAATAAATTGTTCGGCTATTTAAACCGCTCTTTCACCGGCTTTGTGAAAGAGCGTTTTTTTTTGATAATTTAGACACTATCCCATAAAGTATTGAAGGGTCTTCCTTTCTTCGATGTTTATTTGGTATAATCATCCACTGGATGCCAAATTTATCAGTTAACATTCCAAATAGGGATTCCCAAAACTGTTTTTCGAAGTGTATAATAACATTTCCGCCTTCAGATAAACTCGTAAAAAAGAATTATACTTTAAAACTAACAGCGCATTCCATAATTCAATTGGTATATTAGGGAAGAATGCATTATTTTACTTTTCGTTACGTCGTCTATCTCCATTGGACTTTCTTCAAAGGTCATTAACTCCAGTTTTACACCCAAAATGGAATTGTAATGTTCCATTGCTTCTTTACAGTTTCCGTTGAAGGTGAGATAAGGACTTATTTTACTTTGTTTCATTTTTTAGATATTTAGTTGTTTTGATATAAAAACACTCAAATCACCTCATTTATAGTGTTTTAGTTAAGATTATAATCCATCAGGTAGAATTTTGTTTGCTGTGTTGGGATATTGTTTGTACATTGATTATCAAATAACTAACCTTTAAATAAAAGTATTCATGTCAAAAGTTTTAATTCTCGGTGCAGGAATATCCGGGCACACTGCTGCACTTGTAGCCAGACGCAAACTCTCAAAAGATCATGAAGTAACGGTAGTAAGTCCAAATTCTAATTATCAGTGGGTTCCGTCAAATATATGGGTAGGAGTAGGGCTGATGAAAGCAAAACAGGTAACTTTTCCACTGGCTCCGGTATATGAGAAGAAGAATATTAACTATATTCAGGCTAAGGCTGTTTCAATTCACCCTGAGGGTAGTAAAGGATCTGCAAAAGCTTTTGTTAAGGCAGAGTATGTAGTAGGAGATAATAAGGGGATAGTAGAAAATATAGAGTACGATTACCTTATAAATGCTACCGGACCCAAATTAAATTTTAATGCAACCGAGGGTTTGGGGCCTGATAAGTTCTCACAATCAGTTTGTACTTACGGACATGCCGAACATGCATGGAAGAATCTGGATGCAGCCATGAAAAAGTTGGAAAATGGCGAGAAACAAACCTTCCTGATCGGAACCGGACATGCTATGGCCACATGTCAGGGCGCAGCATTTGAGTATGCTTTGAACATTGCTTTTGAGATAAATAAGCGAAAACTAGACCATTTAGCGGAGATAATATGGATATCGAACGAGTATGAGCTCGGCGATTTTGGAATGGGAGGAGCTTATGTGAAACGTGGAGGGTATATTACTCAAACAAAAATATTCACAGAGTCTATTCTTAAAGAGTATGGGATAAAATGGATAAAAAGGGCAGGAGTTTTTAAACTGGAAGAAGGGAAAGCACATTACGAACTTTTGGATGGTACTTATAACGTACAGGAGTTTGATTTTGCCATGCTGATACCCGGATTTGCAGGAGCAGGAATAAAAGCTTTTAATCATAAGGATGAAGATATAACATTAGATGTTTTTGCCGCCAATGGTTTCATGAAGGTAGATGCTGATTATACTCCCAAACCGTATGAGGAGTGGAAAGCGTCTGACTGGCCGAGTATATATCAAAGTGTAGGATACAAAAACATGTATGCTGCAGGAATAGCATTTGCTCCACCGCACACAATGTCGAAACCTATGGAGAGTCCGAACGGAACAAAAATATTCCCTACACCTCCGAGAACGGGGATGCCATCGGGGGTAATAGGAAAGATTATTGCCGAAAATGTGGCACACCAGATGAAAACGGGGAAAACAGATGAGCATCCGCATAAGGCATCGATGGCAAAGATGGGGGCAGCCTGTATAGTTTCGGCCGGATATGGTTTGAGAAACGGTGCTGCAGCTACTATGACCGTATTTCCTATTGTTCAGGATTGGGAGAAATATCCAAAATGGGGTAGAGATATAACCTATACTGTTGGTGAAGCAGGATTGGCAGGCCACTGGATTAAGCTTATATTACATTACATGTTTATTTATAAGGCAAAAGCGCTGCCGTTTTGGTGGTTGATTCCTGAGTAGATAAGTCCAAAGTCCAAAGTCTAAGGGCCAAAGTTTAATAATTAAATAAATCAGAGATATGAATCCATATAATGAAGATAAGAGAACAGAACCTTACACATACACATCGTATTCAACAATACCTACGAGAACTACACGTTTTTTCAGGAAGTGTATTTGCTGGCAGATATGGAGGTTTTTTGTTTTGAATTTGAAGATAATGAGGATAATTGTTGGGGGGCATTCTTAAACAATATTAGTCACGGCGTCACTTTTAGTGACACCGTGGCTTTTAAATCGTGATAGAGATTCTCGTTTTATTCCCAACTAAGAATAACTTTTCCGCAATTTCCTTCTTCCATTACATCAAAACCTTTTTGGAAATCGTCAATTGAAAAGCGGTGAGTGATCATTGGTGATAAATCCAAGCCCGAAAGTAACATCTGTTCCATGTGGTACCACGTTTCGAACATCTCTCTTCCGTAAATTCCTTTCATGGTAAGTCCCTTAAATATTATCCTGTTCCAATCTACCTGAGTAGAAGAGGGAAGAATTCCAAGTAAGGATATCTTTCCTGAATTATACATGTTATCTACAAGCTGATTAAAAGCTACAGGCGATCCTGAACACTCCAAACCTATATCGAAGCCAATCATGCCAAGTTCATTCATAACTTCTTTGAGGTCTTCTTTCATTGGATTTACAACATGAGTTGCACCCATTTTTTTTGCCAGCTCTGCTCTATATGGGCTTGTTTCCGTCGCAACAACATAGCGGGCTCCTGCAAATTTTGCAACTGCTATTGCCATACTTCCAATTAATCCTGCCCCGGTTATCAACACATCTTCACCAATCAAAGGAAAAGAAAGAGCAGTGTGTGTTGCATTACCAAAAGGATCCATTATTGCCAGAATTTCGTCCGGGATTTTGGGATTTATCTTCATCACATTAGACGAAGGTACCTTAACATATTCGGCAAAAGCTCCATCTATATTTACTCCTATCCCTAATGTGGTTTCGCAAATATGCTGACGCCCTCTACGACAATTTCTACAATGTCCACATGCTATATGCCCTTCTCCTGTTACTCTGTCTCCTTCTTTAAACTCAAAAACCTCACTACCAACTTTCGAGACATGTCCAACATATTCATGCCCTATAGTCATTCCAATAGGAATAGTATTTTGGGCCCATTCATCCCACTTGTAAATATGCAGATCTGTTCCGCATATTGCAGTTTTAGTAACTTTTATTAAAACATCATTAGGTCCAACCTCAGGAATATCTACTTCCTGCATCCAAATACCCTTTTCAGCTTTTGCTTTAACCAGAGCTTTCATCTTAGCCATGACTTGTTTGCTATTTTATAATATTAGTACTCTATTTGAATATCAAATTTAGCTAAATAAATAGTATTATGTTAATACGAAAGTAGATTTAATATTTTATTGCTGAGTAAAAATATTTAAATATTCTTTCCATCTATATCAAATAATATCTCGATAGTATTCAATAATCAAAACACCGTTACCATTAACATTTCCGGGAACAAATCATATATATATATACGCTGTCAATATCTCTAATACTTGTACTATTCCATGTTGAAAAAAATTAGCCGTAGATATGACAAGAGAGTTACTTAACAACAAGTTGTTTTATAACATTATCAGTTCCTTTATTGAACTTTACAAAGTATAAGCCTTTAGCATAAGAAGAAATATTTACCTCGATACTCTTCTCTGCTTTAAGTGTATATAACCAATTACTACAACGTCGTCTAATACTTTAGAATCGGGCTGTAGATTCACAGTTATTGTAGAAGTATTATTTATCACTATAGCTTTTTTCAGAAAAGTAGTAAACAACAAATAAGTTGCGAAATTGGAAAATTAAAAAAGCTGCAATTCATTATCATAAATTGCAGCCCTTCCTATTTATTCAAGAAACAATACTTACTTCACAATAAGATGTTTAGAAATATATTATCTGTTTGTTAATTTAAATTTATTTTTTCCTTTTCTAAGTTTTGCGAAGGGACCGGGAATTGGGCTATTCTTTTTTATTTGATTTTTTTGGATATCATTATTTATAACGATAGGGCTTCCATCCGGATCTTCATATAGTGCTTCAGAAGTAATTGTTGCTCCCAAAGTTTCAGTAGTAACAAGTGATGTTTTATAATTTTTCGGGAGCTTATCTAGCTTTATCTCCAAATACATTCCATCTTTCTCTTCCAATAAATTTATTTCAGGCTTTTGGTCTGGCAGTTCAATGAAATTGCTTTCACTTTTATATGTTTTAGATCCGTTATAATGAATATTACCTTCTGCAGCATTTTCAAATTTTGCTATATCATACCCATTTAATCCATAAAACCACCCCTTACTGTTTTCCAACTTTTCCTCACGTTTTTCTGTATTGATAAAAATATTATTGTAATATCGGTTGTCACCAAGTTGAGAATCTCTAAGTCCGGCAACTTTTGTAGAATGAGGCAAATTATATGGTGTAAAACGTCCGCCAACTTTATTTATATGAGTTTGTCCGGCTATAAGATTGTGAACAAATGCAGCTCCTTCTGACCATTCGTTTATAGCAATATCAGAAAGCATTACATTATTATCTACCAAATATGGTCCGTGATTAACTTCAGAAAACAGGTCATCCATTGTATTGTCATAAAACAAATTACGGCTAATACGTGTACCCTGCGCCATCCAGTCTATCCATACACCATGACCGGCATTATGAATATGATTATCTGCTATTAGCATATCAATTGCTCCATGAATCTTTATCCCAGCTATTTCAAATCCAAAGAATGCTCGTTTTTTCCATATATCATGAATATGATTATTTGATATTTCACTAAATACTGCTCCAAGACTTCCAACAATACCGGCTTGCTCACAATTAGATATATCGTTGTTACGTACTATATGAGAACCAATATTATCTTTATTCCATCCTATTTCCAGAGCTCTAAATATTACTTCATTATAATGTGTAGCACCGTCTTTTCTGCGGTTAGCACTAGCAACATTATGTCCGGTAGATCTGTCTTTACCTAGTGTAATACCAACGCATTTTGAATTAGAAACAGTATTGTTTTCAATAATCCATCCTTTGCTCCAATGAGTACCTATTAATCCAACTTGTTCTGCTGTAGGAGCTGCCCACTGAGTTGCTGCCATATCCATTACAAAACCTCTTACTGTTATGAAGTCAACTCCAGGTTTTTCAGGGTAAAAACAAGTAGGCCTTACATTAATTTCAATTGTGTTTTTGTTTGGGTTTTCTCCCTGAAAGTTTGCCCATATAGTTGTATTATCCCCATCAACTTCACTATACCACGTATAAAGTGACTCCTTTTTGTTTCTAGAATCAGGATACTCTTTTGGAGTTACTACTTTATACAAAGAATCTTGTTCATAAAGAGAGCGTCCGTTTATATACACTTCACCTGTATGGTGTTTCATTTCCTTTTTTATAAACCAATCTCCTGCTATATAGTCAGAAAACGGGTTATAGTTTCCAAAAACTGCGTTTGGGACAACCGCTTTCCATACATTACCTTCCACTAATTTCCAGTTGCTTACAATTTCAGATCCTTTTATTACAACATTTTCTCCGTCGGCGGCTCGATATAGGATTCTTTGAATATCACTTTTACCCTCATTTACAGGAGATACACTTTCTCTGTAAACTCCTTTATGAACAGTGACAGTATCTCCGGCTACCAAAATTTCTGCTGCTTTTGAAATTGTTTTAAACGGCTGAGCTTCAGTTCCGGGATTTTTATCATCTCCATTTTTGGAGACATGGTATTCTTTTGCTAATAAATTTGCAGAAAGTGTACAAATAAATAGTACAAGGCTTAGTTTTAAAATTCTCATTTTATATTTCTTTTTAATAAAGAAAGGGGCAAATTCATAGTTCTAAAACCTAAATGGAAAAGCTACAAAACAGCCCCCTTAAATCATTTTAATGCTCCAACACCCACTCCGTTGAAGACTTCTATTCCTTTTAACATTGCTAATACATTCTCAAAAGGCACATTTGCCTGAACATTATGTATTGAGTTGAATACAAAACCTCCATCTTTACCTAGTATTTCACATTGTTTTACCACTTGTTGTTCCACTTCATTAGGTGTACCAAACGGCAATACATTTTGTGTATCAACACCACCTCCCCAAAAAACAAGATCTTTTCCATATTCCTTCTTCAGGTGATTTGGTTCCATCCCTGCTGCACTAATCTGCACAGGATTGATTATATCAAATCCTGACTCTATAAAATGAGGCATAAAATTCTCGACTGCACCACATGAATGTTTAAAAGATTTCCATGTTGTATTTTGGTGAATCCAATCGTTAATCCTTTTGTAATAAGGGTGCCATAATTCATCGTATTGTTCAGGTGCACAGAACGATGAATCCTGTGTTCCGAAGTCGGTTCCGCAAATAAACAGGGCATCAATATTATTTCCAACAACACCATAGAATTTCTCCATGTTTTTGATAGCTATTTCTGTCTGTTTTTCGAAGATTCCGTGTAAATAATCGGTACGCATTACGGTTGACATATACCACTCGGTAATATCTCTTATTCCCTTTGGATCGGTTAAAAACGGAGCGGGAACCAGTGCAATATCTCCAAGAGCGGTACCTCCCATATTTGCAATAATTGCTTTGTCGCTGTCTTTGTTTTTATCGATCATTTTCTTCCAGTACGCCAAATCATCATCGCTCAAATAATCGAATTCTTCAAGATTATCTTCAACATCTAATTTATCTTCATCTATTGGGTGCTGACGAACAATTGTATCAAAAAAGTATCCCGATTTTGGCATTTTACCACTAGGCTGAGCACTAGTGTCTCCCTTTGGGTAAATTAATAAATCACCATTATCATCCTTTATTGTTTTGAAATCATCAGAAACCAAAAGATTCTGCCCCCAAAAAGTCTCGATCTCTTTCCAGTTTTTATTTTCAAATCCAAATATTGTATTGCGCGGATCTAAACCTATAACATCAACACCCATGGCCTCACGCAGTTCATTATCTACCTCTCCAAGCATTTGATAGGGCTCCACTACCTTTACAGGTCTTTTTTCAAGTCCAAAGTGATTGCGCAATTGTTCAACAATTTTTACATGTATCCCGGATACAGGAGTCGATCCAAAATCAACTGCTACTTTATCCGATTGTTTATGATTTAAACTTTGTATTACTCGTTCTTTTGAATTCATTTTGGTTAGTTTATTTCCAATTAATTAACTCCTACAATTTCACTAGCTCTTTGAATAGCTCCTTGAGGATCGGGACTAAAAAAATCTGCTCAATCCTGGCCTCTCATTGTTAGTGGATATGGAGATTTTTTATTTATTTTTCCATACTCTACAGTATGGGCAATCTTTTCCAATATTTCCATTATCAATAAATCTTATTTCATTCAACTATTCTGTGCTATTCTTCTGTGATCTTTACACTGTAAAGAAAAAAAATCAAACTTTATATTTTATTACATGCATATTCACAAATATTAACTATTTTACCACAATTAACTTTAAATAGTCATTTTTAAGAATAATTAGACAAGTCAAAACTGATATATTAACCCAATGAAAATATTATTTCAGCATCTCGAATCATCGGAAGATGAAACTTTTTTAACATATCACCTAAAAAAGAAATATTACGATGTGCCCTTACATTATCATCCGGAAATAGAAATAATGTATGTAATAAAAGGCCAAGGCATGAGAATAGTTGGCAACAGTATCCAAAACTTTAAAGAAAACGACCTTGTTATAGTAGGTTCCGGAGTATCACATGTATGGAAAAGTGATAAATCATATCATTTAGACAATGATTTGGAAACTGAATATATTGTTCTGTTTATTAATGAAGAACTTGTAAACAAATCATTATATACCCTACCCGAATTCATTTCAATAAGGAATATGCTACTCAATTCTGATAAAGGAATTTCATTTGATAAAGAAAAATCTAAAAAACTAAAAGATTCTTTCATAGAAATAGCACAAAGTACCGGAATAAACAAACTGCACAAAACAACAAAGCTATTATCTAAACTTTCTGAAATAAAAGAAATCAAATATTTATCAGAAAGAAATCTGGCAGAAAACGATAATAACAACGACTCTGACCGTTTAAACAAATGTATAGACTACATTACTGATAATTTTCAAAATAAGATAGAACTAAAAAAGGTTGCAGATCTTGCAAGTCTTACACCTAATTCGTTTTGCAGATACTTTAAAATTAGAACTACCAAAACCTTTTCGCAATATGTATCAGAATTAAGGACAAGCAAAGCATGCAATCTACTGATAGAAACTGATTCTACAATCGAAAATATTGCTTTCGAATGTGGATTTAACACAATGCCAAACTTTTATAAGCAGTTTAAAAATAAGTTCCATATTTTACCGAAAGAATATAGAGAAAAGTACAGGGTAGAATAACGAACTTTTCTCTATATCCCTATTGTATATCGTTGATTATTGGATTTCATAATAGTTACAGAAAACAACCCCATTTAGGTTTTATTCCAATTATACCAATTACAACTATTTACCCTTTATTTCTACTCTAACTCTATACATATAATCATGGTCGTGATTATCCATTTTCTTTCTTGGGAAATAGATATAAAAATCTCCATCCACTACATGACAATCATTAGTTGGCCCATCGAAATCTACAAAACTTGAATATGGCTGCATTTCGGTTGGTCCGGTTGCCACATCTATCACTGCTTCTTTTGTCCACTCTAAACCATCTTCTGATGTATAAAGCAATAGTTTATTGAACTCGTGTGTTTGTACAGTCAGCAAATATTTTCCAAGAGCAGTACTATAGGCAGCATCTGCGTGAAGATTTTCTCTTCCTAATTCTACTTCGAATATTGGATCGCCCGGAATACCTGATAACCCCGGAGTTTTCCAGTTTCCATCTTTGTACTTAAACCATTCGCTTACTTTTCCTTTTTTAGCTTCTTTCAACACCTTTTTTAGTTTTGAACGAATAACAACAGGACGACGTGGCTCAGGAGTTTCTTTTTCAGAATCGTTGTAGTATAACATCATATAATCATCTTTAATTATATATGCACCACCTCCAACATTTGTAATATACTATTGATTTTTATTCGATGGAAGGAAAAGAATACAATCCACTTTCTGTCGATGAAAATATTCAATTTGCTTCGATCAAAAAAGAGAGTGCAGTTAATATTTATACAAAATATAAAAATATTGTTATTAGTTCTGAGAAATCTCTAAACGGTGCTACTGTATTTGTTTACGACCTCAATGGGCGATTACTTAAAACTAAAACAATCAATAGTCAGAGTAAAGATGTAGAGATAGAAACAGGCTTACCTAAAGGAGTATATGCTGTCAGGTTAATTTCTGTATTCTCTAAAGCATCGAAAATGGTAATTATAAAGGGAGACTAATAAGCTATGGGAAACAAATATTTATTAAAAACAACAATAATAGCAACCTTGGGAGGTTTATTATTCGGATATGATACTGCTGTTATTTCGGGTACTGTATCTGCTTTGAAAGATTTCTTTATTATACCTCAGGGAATAGGAGAGCTTGAAGCTAATTCGCTACTTGGCTTTGTAGTTTCCAGTGCTTTGATAGGAAGTATTATTGGAGCTTTCAGCGGTGGAATTATTTCGAAAAAGTTCGGACGAAAAAAAGGATTGATTATTGCCGCGACTTTGTTCTTGATATCAGCATTAGGTTCTTCGATGCCGGAATTAGGCTTTGCTCCGATTGGAGAAGGAAGTTATATTCATTTGTATCAATTTGTGTTTTATAGAATAATCGGTGGGGTAGGAATTGGTTTAGCATCGATGTTATCGCCTATGTATATTGCCGAAATTGCACCTTCCGATAAGCGAGGAGCTTTAGTTAGCTTTAATCAGTTTGCAATAGTATCGGGTATATTAGTTGTGTATTTTGTTAACTATTCTATAGCTTCACAAGGAGATGATTCCTGGATAAATGCAATTGGCTGGCGTTATATGTTTGCTTCCGAGGCAGTTCCTGCAATAGTATTTTTAGTATTGTTATTGTTGGTTCCCGAAAGTCCAAGATGGCTTATACTTAACAACAGAGAAGAAGAAGGAACAGATATCTTGACTAAGATAAATGGAGAAGAGAAGGCAAAGATAATATTGGAAGAGATAAAAGCTTCTTCGGGGCATCACACTTCTTTATCAATGTTTTCGTACGGTTCATTAATCCTTGTTATTGGAGTTATGCTAGCTGCATTTCAACAGTTCTCGGGAATTAATGCAGTATTGTATTACGCTCCCGAAATATTCAAGAGTATGGGATATGGTACCGATTCGGCCTTAATGCAAACAATTATTGTAGGGGTTATCAATGTGATATTTACTATAGTTGCAATTAAAACAGTCGACAAATATGGAAGAAAACCTTTAATGATATGGGGTTCAGTATCGATGGGGTTAAGCATGATTTCCTTAGGCTTAACTTTCTATTTTGATAACGTAGGAATATTGGCATTGATTTTTATGCTGATGTTTATTACATCATTTGCCCTATCATCGGGACCGGTAACATGGGTGTTATTAACCGAATTATTCCCAAATAAAATCAGAGGAAAAGCAATGTCGCTTGTTGTTGCTACAACATGGATTACAAACTATATTGTTTCGTGGTCTTTCCCTGTAATGAACGATTCGAGTTATTTAACTGACAGATATAACCACGGTTTTGCGTACTGGGTTTACGGAATAATATCAATAGTCTCGGCGGTATTTGTTTGGAAGTTGGTTATGGAAACAAAAGGAAAAAGTCTCGAAGAGATTGAGGCTGCCTGGAAAACAGGGCAAAAGTATTTATTCACCAATTTTTATTTTTTAAGGAGTTCATGATTACTTCGTAATTAAAATAAATTCGCACATAAATCTCTCGCAAAGGCGCTAAGCCGCAAAGATTTTATAAATTTTCTTAGCGTCGTTGCGCCTTTATTATGATAATATCTATTTTTATAGTACTTCATGATTGCTTACGCAGTTGCGAGATAAAATGAAAGAAAAAAAGTTAAATGTTTTGCATTGAAGGTAAATACTGTTAATGGGGTTAAGAAGTTATAACATGTAACCTTTTAACCCCATAACCTTTTAATCTTCTAACCTTTTTTAAAGTCCTATCTCCTGATCAGTCTGCTCAATTTTCTTATTTCCTTCCAAATTCTCTGTTCTTTTCTCAACTTCCGCCAATACAGGTAAATTACTTTCAGGCTTGTCTAAATAGAAGTATGCAGTAGCCGAATAATCGTCTCTTCTATAGAAGTTTGCCCATCCTGCTCTAAGGTCTTTATCTGTTATATCCGCTAGTTTTAATTCGGGGTTATCCAACATACTAGCAAACTTGTTTGCCGCTTCCAGATCTTTTTGAACAGATACAATTTTTAATTCAGCACCTTTATCAATAAACGACTGAACTCTATCGGGAGGAAAACCGCCTAAAGCCTGAATAGTAGCTTTAAAATCGCTATAGAAATAAATAGGATCTTTGATGTGGTAGCGGTAAAACGACCATCTTCCTTCTTCCGGTTCGCCTATTAAACAACCTTGATAACGGTGATTGTATCTTCCTTGACCCCAAGCAGTGCCTATGTAATCTTCGGTTCCCGAACCTACCATTGTTGGGGTTTCTCCATCGCCATCCAAATACATTTTAACTTCACCTTCGCCCCACCACGAGTCTTCGTAATCGGGATTTGTAATAACGCCAATGTGACTTCCTATAAAACGACCTGTACCTTCTACTTTTGGTAAAATCTCAAAATCTTTCCCTATTTCTGTTCTGTGAACTCTGTTCCAGTGCGTGTGGAAGTAAAGTATTTTATCAAAAGGTTTTGGCGAAATTGTATAATCGATATCATAAAATATCATTCTCTGCTCTTTCTTTGTTTCGTTTGTTACAACAATCTTTGCCGATTTATTAAAAGGCATTGGTATTGATGCGTTGAACGAACGTGCCTCCGGGTCTGAGAAAAATACTTCCTCGTGTGCAACCTGTTTACCCAAATCTATTCCAAAGAAATCACCAAATGGTGCCGATACAGCAGGTTTCTCCGCCCCATCCCAATACATGTCGATTCTCATTCCGCGCAACATTTCGGGGCTGCGATCCATAATTGTAAACCACATACGGTGAATAGTTCCGGGACCTTTTACATCGAACATCACCTTCGATTCTCCTGCTTCTATCCTGTCGAAAGCATGTCCTTTTCCTCCCTTGTTTTCGAGTCCGCCCTTACCCTTTTCGCCATATTGGTTTTCGAAACTTACCCAGCGCGATTGTGTTCCGTCGGGATATGAGAATAGCTCTCCTTTAACCTCGTTACTTTCCTGTTTACATGCCGATATTGCAACTATGGCAAGTGCTCCTATGATTAGTTTTTTTAGGTTCATTTTTTTAGCCGCGAATGCGCGAATTATATTGTCGCCTACCGGCGACAGTTATCTATTCTTTAATTATTTTCTTCGTAAAATATCCAGTTTCAGTATTCACTTTTATTAAGTAAACTCCATTGTTTAATCCCGAGATATTAATGTACTCAGACGAATTAGATATAAACACCTCTCTTCCTCCAAGATCGAATATTTGAATGTTATTTACTTTACCTTCTAAACCTTTAACCGAAATGTAATCGTTTGCCGGATTTGGATATACCGAAATCTTTGAAGTTAATTTAACATGATCATTGTCTAACATTGTACCTTTTTCTACTGAATAAATCCAATAGCGAAATTCTGACCAGTTGAATTCACTGTCTGACGCTACAAACTTCAATGTAATTTCTGCTTTTCCTTCGGTGAATGATGCAGGGATGTAGAAGAATTCTTCTCTCCAACGTTTAAATTCGTTCATGTAAACCGAGTACCATGTTCCAACTTTTACATTATCAACATAAACATCAGCCTGTTGATCCTGCATTCCGTAATCGAACATACGTTTTATTTTTACAGCTTTACCGGGAGTTACCGCAACTGTAAATTGAGTACTTCCCTTTATGTAGTTCCCCGATTCAACTACTGCCACATCATCATCATCTCCTTCAAAATAATAGCTTTTGTTTAATTGTTCTTGTTTTTCGCCGGTTACTGTATAATTGTGATTGCTTTCTGAAGTAGCATCTCCAATATTTATTTCGTCAGTCAATTCATTTTTGGCTGTAGCATTATGATAATAATATGCCAAAGTATGATAATCGGCAAACTGGTCGTTATGTGGTCCGTGTTCCATTCCGAATTTAGCCCCGTTAGTAAAGTGGATAGGATCGGTTATATGGAAGCGATATAAGCTTCTGTCATAATCCTTAAAAGCATTAAATCCGTGCTGGGCAAGATTGAAAGGTCCGTGACCAAAATACCATGCTCCATTGAAATAATCTTCAAGACCTGTACCTTGTAACTGTGGCGTGCGACTTCCATCGATATAAAATCTCTCATCACCCTCAAGCCAAAATGCATTTGGAGCATCTCTAACTTCAAATACTACACCAACATATTTTCCCGAACCATTTTCGTCTAAAATCATATGGTCTTTTCCCGCAACAGGAGGATTTGCATTGTTGTATTGTGTTTTTAAATATCCGCAGTTTGCAAAATCTTCGTTAAAATCGGCGTAGTTCACACTTACATTTACACCATTCAATGCTTTACCGTAATTATTTACAAGTTTTACCTCATACGAGTTTTCAAATGGCATTGGCAGGTAGCAGTACATGGTTCTTTCTCCTTCAATTATACCTACCGGTAGCGATTGAAAAGCAACTTTCTCGAAAGTCCCTGTTCCGAAGAATAAACCAAGCGGTGCATCAATAGCCGGAGTAGATTCTCCGTTGTAGAATATCTGAATATTTACTTTTTCCAGTATTTCAACAGTTCCGTCTTCGACCGGTGGAGGTGTTTGTCCCGGATATTCAAAGGAAACAGTACCCGACCAACCACCCGTAGCACTATAACTATGTGCTGTTTCACTTGCTGTATTAGCCACATCCAACTCATCGCTAAGCTCTCCATCGCTGTACATCCAGTAACGGAATTCGTTCCAATCTACATCGGCACTTATGTAATCTATTTTTATAGTTAACTGTGATTTAGCACCAACTAAATCGGAAGAAATATAGAACTCAGAATCTTTCCACGAATCACCAACTTCGGCTCTTCCTTCATCAAACCAGACACCTGCCGAAACACCATCAACAAAAACTTCTGCTTTTTGATTTCCTATTCCGAAGTTTAGCCTTCTTACTAATTTGTATTCAGCAGCATTAGGTGTTACTGTTAATGTAAATTGACTATTATCTGTGTGTGCTCTTCCATCGTCGGTAATCAAAAATCCATATCCATAAGTATATGTCCTTTCTCCCGACCATCCACCTGAAGTTGTGTAGTTGTGAGCTGTTTCGCTTGTTGCATTATTTACATCCAACTCGTCGGTTTGTTCTCCATCGCATATTGTCCAATATCGGAATTCATTCCAGTCAAATTCAGCTGATACATATTTTACTTCAATGGTGATTTTGGTTTTTGTTCCAACTAAAGATCTTGGAATTTCAAAATCAATATCACGCCAACGGTCGATACTATCATAACCTTCCGATTTCATTGTTCCGGCTTTAACACCATCGATGTAGATATCTGCAATCTGATGGTTGCCACTACCATAATCGAATCGTCTTCTAAGAATAATTTTTGCCGCATTTGGGTCGACATCCATCTCAAACTGACTGAAATCGGTATGTGCTCTACCTGCATCAGTAATTGCTCCTGAAAAATCCAAATCAGGAATTTCAACAAATAAACCGGTAATATTTTTATTGCTTTCATTTATTGCAATAGCTGTTTTGCTTTCTCCAATAGCTAAATCAATAATATTGTTTTGTGTTTCATACGTTTGATCCGAACGAGGGTCTGATCCTTTATTTGCCAGAATATTATTTTCCTCAGTTAAACCGTCATATCCGTTCCAACTTGTAATATCGGCATCTGCAGGATACATTTCGTACTGTACATTGTTGAAATAGTTGGTAGCATCAGGAGCATAATCATCGGCATTGGTTGTGATAATTATCTCGTTTTCGAAAGGAAAAGGGATGTATGATATCGATCCCATGCTCGATTCCCAGTAACCTGCTATAAGGTTAGGATAATAATCAGCAGACCTGTTACTTTTATCAAAAAAGTCAACTACTCTTTCATCAATACGAGGAAGCTCTTCTCCATCGAAATAAATTTTTATTCTTTGAGTCCAATCACAACATACACCTGATGTTCCATCAAAACCTGTAAGCCATATACGCTTCACAATACCTTTTCCTTTTACACGAAGCATAATGTTTTCTCCATTATAATGCCCGTAAAAATTATTTTGTGCAGGTTCTCCGTTTTCGGCTTTAAAGCCATCTTTATTACCTCCTTCGGGGTCGTGACTGGAATTTTGCATAGTTATTACAGCTGTATTTAAAACAGGTAATTTATCTATGTCTGTCAGTTGTTCAAGTCCAATATTTTGACCATTTATTCCTATAGAAATAAATAAAACAACGAGTAATGAAATTATATTTTTCATCTGTTAATTATTTGTATGTTTAGGTCAGTGGTGTTCGCAAAACAAAATTTTAACATTCCCCTGTGGGTCAAAATTGTTAAAATTTTGTCATGCTCGTTTCATCTGTTAATAATTTTATGTTTTGGTCAGATGGAACCTCCTATTATCATCCCCCTGTGTGAAGAAAGATTATACATATCGGTTTTATCTGCTAATAATTTTATGTTTCGGTCAGATGGTTTTCACCTGTTAATAATTTTAATAAATCTATCAGATAGAACCTCCTGTTATCATCCCCCTGTGTGAAGAAAGATTATAAATGTCGGTTTCATAATGAAATTTATTTTAACTCTTTATATTCAAAATAATCAAATTCTGCTTTTATGCGCTGATATCTGTAATCTCCAACAAACATACCTGTGAAAGCTCCTGTAAAGTGCAACCCATTATAGTCATCGGATAAAATTGTAGCATCTAAAACAGGTCCGATGTTATTCCAATTTTTTCCATCTAAAGAATAAGAGTATTGAAGTTTTCTATAATCTAAATTAACTCTTAAATGGACAGTTTTGTTACTTGGAATAGCAACTATATCTTCAAGATATTCGTTGTATTTACCTTTGTCGTTTTGTGAAATTCTAAGAATTTTCCCTTTTTCTTCGTCATAGGTAATTGTTAATGCATAGTGACAATACTCATCGTAATACGCAACTAAACCGGCTAACTCCTGGAAATTTTTTGGTTCGAAATCAACAGCTGTAGTAGATTGAGATTTAAAATGCTTAACTCTTCTTGCAATTAAACTTAAATCGTGATTGGATATAAGTGACTCTCTACCTCTGATAGTAAGTTTTCCTTTGTTCTCTTTTAACGAAGCCCATTCTTCGGTAATTGGCAGGCGTGGAGAGTTCATGTGAACACTCAATTTATCATCACTGAAATCTTCTTTAGGGTTTTCTTTTTTGAACTTATGAGTCTTTAAACCTTTTGGAAGTTCTACAAATTGCTTAGGAGAATTTGAACCATCAGCCATACGTAACCAACCATCTTTTGTCCATACCATTTTCTGAATAGCAGTTTCTCTACCCAATGTACATCTGCGCTTTGGATCTTCATCAACAGTAATTGGACGGCCAACCAAATGGGCAACATAAGGTTCTCCTTTCTGTGTAATTACCAACGAACCATGACCTGCTTTTTGCAAGTAATTTTCCGGACGTTTGTCGGAAGTGATACACGGTCCCTGAGGATCTGTTTCGTAAGGTCCCCAAATATTTTTTGAACGAGCTAAAATTACTTTGTGCCACCATTCTGTACCACCTTCGGCAACCATTAAATAATAGTAATCACCGTGTTTATAGATGTGCGGTGCTTCTGTACCAAAATCCCCCGAACCTTTCCATACATTTTTAGCTTCTCCAACCAACATTTTTTTATTTTGGTCGTATTCCTGAAGCATTACACCTGAAAAACGTTCTTTGCCTTCGCGATAATCCCAAAGCATATTCATGAAATATTTTTTCCCATCGTCATCGTGAAATAAAGAAGGGTCGAAACCTGATGAATTCATGTAAATTGGCTCACTCCATGGACCTTCAATATTATCGGCAGTAACCAGGTAATTGTGAGTATCGTTGTTTGTTCCAAATTTACCTGCACCTTCCCAAGATTTTACATTTGTATAAATTAAATGAAATTTATCGCCATCGTGTGTTAAACACGGTGCCCAAACGCCTTCCGATGTTCTTGCACCATCCATATTAAGTTGCGAACGGCGGGTTAGGGGGTGGGTTAATAACTTCCAATTTCGTAAATCTTTTGAATGATGAATCTGCACGCCCGGAAACCACATAAATGTAGATGTTGCTACGTAATAATTATCATCGACACGTAAAATTGATGGGTCGGGATTAAATCCTGTAAGAATAGGATTTTGTATCATCTTTTTTTGCTGGGCACAGGCAGTAAAAGAGACCAATATGGCGAGTAATAATATTTTTGTTTTCATAATTATTATATTTTACGTTATTCTGAGGCTTAAGTTTTAAAGAAAAACTTCAATGAGGTAATGACAATGTTAACGTCACCCTGAGCGGAGCTTGCGGAGTCGAATGGGTCTATTTCGTAATAGATGTTTCGACTACATTCCGCAAGCTCCATTCCGCTCAACATGACGACTTTGTCATGGGTAGCGGAGCCTTTGCAAGCTCCGCTCAGGGTAACGTTTTTAATTTTATTTTTTTTCCCAAACGGCTTCTATCTCCTCAAGAGTTTTGCCTTTTGTTTCCGGAACAAACTTATAAACAAATATAGCTGCTAAAACTCCCATTGCGCCATAAACCCAATATGCAAATCCGTGATTGAAATTTTCGGTTAAATAACTGGAATCATTCATCATTGGGAAAGTCCACGACACCAAATAGTTAGCTATCCATTGTGTTGCAACAGCAATCGCCAAGGCTGCACCACGTATTTTGTTTGGAAATATTTCGGAAAGCAATACCCATGTAACAGGTCCCCACGAAAGTGCAAATGAAGCAACATAGGTAAGCATAAATATCAATGCTACTGTTCCAACATTATCTAAGAAAAATGCCATTCCCAGTGCAAACATACTTACTGCCATTCCTACTGCTCCAACAATTTGAAGTGGTTTTCGACCGTATTTATCAACTGTTTTTATAGCTACAATTGTAAATGTAAGGTTAATAGCTCCAACAATAATTGTTTGGAACAAAGCTGCATCGGTACCCATTCCCATACTTTTGAAAATTTCGGGTGCATAATAAAGAACCACGTTTATACCAACAAATTGTTGGAATACCGACAATAGCATACCTACTACAATAATGAAATAACCAAAAGAGAAAACACTGGCAGATGCGTGGTGCTCCATAGATCCAACAATATCGTCGTAAACCAATTTAGCTTCTTCTTTACCATTTATAGTTTCTAAAATATGTAATCCTTCTTCCTCCTTGTTGTTCAAAATCAACCAACGCGGACTTTCGGGAACGAAATTTAATAAGAATAAGAAAGTAATAGCCGGAATAGCTTCGGAAGCAAACATCCAACGCCAACCAATTGTATTTAGCCATGCATCGTCTCCTTGTGTGGCGATTGAATAGTTTACAAAATAAACTATAAGCATACCGAAGATAATTGCAAACTGATTCCACGAAACCAGTCCTCCACGTTTTGAGGCAGGAGCCATTTCGGCAATGTACATAGGGGCAAGCATTGATGCTAAACCAACACCTATTCCTCCAATAATTCGGTAAATTATAAATTGTGTGATGTGAATATGGCTACCATCGCCAATAGGTGCAAATCCCATTTCAGGAATAGAAGAACCTATAGCGGAAATAAGGAATAATGTGGCAGCAATAAGCATACCTTTTTTTCTTCCCAATTTTCGGGCTATCAAACCTCCCGATAATCCTCCGATTATACTACCTATTAATGCACTCGAAACTACAAATCCCAACAACGAATTGGCATCAAACTCTTCTAGTCCCTTTGGTAGAATAAAAAAATCTTTTAAGGCACCTACTGTACCAGAAATAACAGCTGTATCGTACCCAAACAACAGACCACCAAGGGTAGCAATCATTGTTATTTTGGTAATAAATGTTTTATTGTATTGACTCATAGCACTGGTTATTGGTTACTGGTTACTGGTTGCTGATTACACACGTAACCAGCAGTCAGTAACTAATACCATCTACAACTTAAAACTACTGTAATAAAATGAATCTTTTTCCTTTATATTTCAAAATAAAAACTCGCCGTAGCTCTGCTATGCCTCATTTTTCTTTTTTACCTAAAGCAAAAATATTCTATTTTCTTATCTAGTAATTTTAAATAGTAAATGGTATAATTTTTAAATATAAAGATTTATCAATTGCTCAAACAACTCTTGCTTACCGCTAATTTGCTTTGGCTCACCATTTTCAAGAGCGTAATCTCTTAAGTCTTCGAGCTTCAATAATCCTTTTTCGAAATCAGAACCTTTTCCACTATCGAAAGATGCATAACGATCTGATCTTAATTTTTTATAATCAGAATTTGTAAGAATATCATCAGCAATAACTAACGAACGTGCAAATACATCCATTGCTGCAATGTGAGCTATAAATATATCATCAAGGTCGGTTGAATTTCTACGAGTTTTAGCATCGAAGTTTATTCCTCCGTTTTTAAATCCACCACCTTCTAAAATTACAAGCATAGCTTCTACAGTCTCGCGAATATTGATTGGGAATTGATCTGTATCCCATCCGTTTTGATAATCACCACGGTTGGCATCGATACTTCCAAACACACCCATATCGTATGCCATTTGTAACTCGTGCTCGAAAGTATGACCAGCCAATGTAGCGTGGTTTACCTCGATATTCATTTTAAAATCTTTGTCTAAACCGTACTCTTTAAGGAACCCAACTACTGTTTCGGTATCAAAATCATACTGGTGCTTTGTAGGCTCCATTGGCTTTGGCTCTATAAGGAAATCTCCTTTAAAACCATTTGCACGACCATAGTCACGCGCCATTGTAAGGAACTGAGCCATGTGCTCTTTTTCTCGTTTTGTATTAGAGTTTAACAAAGACATATAACCTTCTCTACCTCCCCAGAACACGTAGTTCGATCCACCTAAAGCGATAGTTGCATCGATAGCATTCTTTACCTGAGTACCGGCATTTGCAACAGCTCCAAAATCAGGATTTGTCGATGCTCCGTTCATATAACGTGGATTAGAAAATACGTTTGCAGTACCCCAAAGTAATTGCACTCCCGATTCGTCTTGCTTTTTCTTTGCGTAGGCTACTATTTCTTTTAAATTTTCTTCTATTTCGGCAACACTTCCGTCACCTGCAATATCAGTATCGTGAAATGCCCAATATGGAACTCCTAATTTTGTAAAAAACTCGAATGCAGCATCCATACGATCTTTGTTTCGCTGAGTTTTATCTGCTGCTTCCTCCCAAGGAAATTCTTTAGTTCCCGGACCAAATGGATCTCCACCTGTACCGGTCATTGTATGCCAATATGCTACAGCATAGCGTAAATATTCCTTCATCGATTTTCCTGCTACAACTCTGTTTTCGTCGTACCATTTAAATGCCATAGGATTCTTTGAATCTTTACCTTCGAATTTAATTTTTTCTACTCCTTCGAAATATTCTTTTTCTCCAATTGTTACTTTAGTTTCCATTTTATTACTTTTTATATTGTTGATACGCACGTCAGTGCGTTCTTACGGTTATTAACCAATGATTGTTTCTAATTTATTTTTCCAATTATTATATGCTTCTTCTAATCTTTCATCTTTTTTTGGTTCGATGGTTTTCAATTTCTCCATTTCTCCAAATGCATTATCTAGACTTTCGAAATACCCTCCTCCAAATCCGGCTGCTCTTGCTGCTCCCTGCGATCCGTCGGTATCGTACAATTCTATTTTTGCTCCTGATATATTAGATAATGTTTCGGCGAAAATAGGAGAGAGGAACATGTTGCTTAAGCCAGCTCTGATAACAGATGTATTGATGCCCACTTTTTCCATAATCTCCATTCCGTATTTAAAACTGAATGCGATAGATTCCTGCGTTGCTCTGATTAAATGCCCCTGTGTATGAATATTGAAATTCAGATTATGAACACTTGCTCCGGGCTCGCTATTTTCGAAAATTCGTTCAGCCCCATTTCCATATGGAAAAACCATTAATCCATCACTTCCTGATGCCACTTTTGATGCCACTTCATTCATTTCTTCATAGCTAAGATTTGCAGCAGTGTTTTTACGAATCCAGGCATTCATAATTCCTGTTCCATTTATGTTTAATAAAACTCCTAAACGACGTTGATCCTGTCCGTCAGACAGGTGATTAACATGTGCAAAGGTGTTTACTCTCGATTTCTTATCGAATTTCAACTCGTCCGAAATACCATAAACAACTCCGGAGGTTCCTGCAGTTGCAGCTACCTCTCCACTTTTAAACACATTTAAACTCAATGCATTGTTTGGCTGGTCACCTGCACGATAACTAACCATTACATCTTCGCCTAATTGTAATTCTTTTGCTATTTCTACACTTATTTTTCCCTGATTTGAAAAAGTATCTACTATTTCCGGAATCAGATTTTTATCAATTTGATAGTATGAAAGAAGATCTTCCGAAACTTCTTCCTTTTTGAAATCCCAGAAAATACCTTCCGAAAGTCCTGATTTTGTTGTAACAAACTCACCCGTTAACTTATAAGCTATATAATCGCCCGGAAGCATTATTTTATAAATTTTAGCATAAAGCTCCGGCTCATTTTCCTGAACCCACTTAAGTTTTGATGCTGTAAAATTTCCGGGAGAATTTAACAGTGACTCTATTCTTTCCTGACCTAAATCTATAGATGCTTTCTTACCTATTTCAACGGCACGACTATCGCACCAAATAATACTTGGACGCAGTACATTACCTTCTTTATCAACTGCAACCAATCCGTGCATTTGATATGATATACCAATGAATTTTATTTCTTTTGTATCTACTTTTGAAGAAGCAAATAGCTCTTTTAGAAGTATTTTTATGTTGTTCCACCAGGTATCAGGATGTTGTTCTGCCCAGCCTGCTTTGTGAGCGACAATTTCCATTTCCTGTTTTGGATAAAAATCCGATGCAATTACTGCATTGTCTGATAAGTTAAGCAATGATGCCTTTATTGATGAGCTTCCTATGTCTATACCTAATGAATACATATTGTATTGTTTCGTTCTGTTCTGTGTGTAATTTAATGAAAAACTGTCTTTATACAAAAGACAGTTTGTACTTTGTTATAGCGATTTTCTAATTGTTAATTTCGTTGGCACACAATAGTTCATTTCATCTTTGATTCTTACAAACTCCGCAGCTTTTTGTCCCAAAAGGCCAAAATCGGTTGATACCACTGTAATCCCGTTATAAATAAATTGTTTCATCGGCGTTTCGTTGTAGGATATAAAACCTACATCTTTACCTAATGTTAATTTTCTTTCTTTAATCTGTTCGAGCGATTTACCTAAAATCCTGTCCGAAACACTTATATAAACCTTTCCGGCTTTTATATTTAAATCTTCGCTATTGTATTCTACAGAATGTTTTATCTGATTGTCTTTACAAAATTTCTTAAAATATTCGACAGATTCGTAAGGATGATTAGTGTATTCGGGATACAAAAACACAAATTCATCATATTTTTTGATCAAATTTATACCACTGTCTAAGCTATTATAAAGTGCTTCTCCAAAATCCTGATACAAATAATTCTTACAATTCGAATTATTTGTTTTCCAGTCCAGTATTAGCAGTTTGTCCTTCGGAATTTTCGACAAAACATCTTTCACTTCAGGATTGTCAAATGGCATTATAATATACTTCGAGAATTTACCAATTGAGTCCTGTACAAAGCGTTTAAATGCATCTATATCGTAATGGTGAAACTGTACAGTATGCGCATAATTTTCGGGTAAGCCTTTTTTAAAATCAGCATAAAGAACCTCTTTATACGCTTTTATTGTATCGAGTAGAAGGAATACTTTTTTTACGCCTGTCGACACAAAATATCCTTTATTTGGAACTGAATCTACAATTCCTCTTTCCTTCAATTCGGAATATGCCTTAAAAACAGTATCGCGCGATAATTTAAAATCCTTAATAATCTGATTAACCGAAGGCAAACCGTCACCTACATTCAGTTGACCATTAGAAATAGCCTGAGATATAGAATCAACAATTTGAAGAAACTTTGGTTTATCACTTTTTGGATTAATAGATATAATTTGCATTGCCATACTTATTTCTTCATTGTCGTGTTCTGTTCTGCTAATATATGTATTTGAAGTAATAAATGTCATAAAAAAAAGTAATCTTTAATTATTATATTGAAAAGAAACCGATTCTTAGTTCTATTTTGTGTTCAGAATCGGTTTTTTCTATAAATACAAACTATAATATTTGCGCGTGTATTATTGGTTAGCCAACCATTCGGCAAAAGGGTCATCATAACCTTGAATTGGAATTGCTATAAACTGCTGCCCTTCTAACAACCCGGCTTCTTCATCTATAGCTATCAATGATTTTCCATCACCAACGGCATTATTTTCAATTGTAAGAACCTTGTTAGGGAATTTCTTATTGGTGATTTTATAATAATCATCGCTGATAGATTCTACAGTCCAAAGCTGATTATCTGTACCCAAATTATCCCAAAGATGAACATTTCTGTCATCTCCCGAAAGATCTACAACTTTATCGTAACCATATTTCTCGGCATGAACAGACTTAAGTAAAAAGTAGCCATCTCCATTATCTATAAGTTTCCACATTTTTGTAGTTGCTCCGGGAGCAAAAGACCAGGTATGTATATTAACGTTTTTTCCTACTTCAACATCCCATGGCAGGTCTATATCAACAACGTAATCATTAGTACTTTTAGGAAATAGATAGAATGGATATCCCAACGTAGCATCGTTTTCGGGTTGATTACCTATTTTGTAATTAACTCCTGAAGTTGCTAGGTAAATTAGTCCTTTTGAGCTTACAAAAACAGTATTCCACAGTTTTGCTTCGCCACCCCACATACGGTAAGCTGATGTCCAGGTAGATCCATTATCGTCGCTCATCACATAACCAAATTGTGTGCTTTCAAAGGTTCCAAATTGGAATGTCACTATAAGTTTGCCATCAGGTAATACCGCAATATACGGTGCACCGGCTCCATAAGTTGAGCTTCCTGTTGGGTAATCGTAAACAGTTTTAATTTCACTCCAAGTTGCTCCATTATCATCAGAAGTAACCATTCCTATAGAGAAAGCATTATTGTATTTTTTACTTTGAGTTTCGAACACTACGATAAGTTGTCCTGAATTTGTACGAACTACACCATTCATTCCGGCAGAACCCAAAGCACCAAATTGTTCGATACCTGTTACTACTTCTTCTTCACCCCATGTAGCTCCATAATCTGTTGAGCGTTTCATTGTTAACAAAAGCGGATGCAAATCACGTCCATCGTTCTGACGAGAATAAAGACACCAAAGTTCTTCAAGTTCATCATTATAATACAAGAAAGGCTCCCAAGCTCCTTCACTTTGATCTGACTCTAAACCTTCATCTCCATTATATGGATTTCTTGGATCATTAAGTGCACTACTTAAAAATTCGTAACTCAATCCTCCGTCTTTACTAACAACTAAATCAATATTCCACCATTTAACTCCATCCGGTTCCTGGTCATATTTATCGATATCATTTAAATGACGGTATGCTACTACTATATCTTTGTTAGGTAAAACCAAAGGAAATACGTTTCCTTTTCCTTCGTTCTTTACTCCACTGTTTGGTGCAGCAATTACTTCGCTTCCGAATGTTATTCCGTTATCATGACTTTCAAAAAGCTTTACTCCTTCACCTGTATCCATACCAAGTATCATACGAGGATTACTTGTAATAGTATCTTCTGCAAAACGTGGATATCCACCACCACCATGATGAAAATCTCCACTCCACATTATATTATTTACTGCATCAGGCTGTGGTACTACCGGTGTAGGTTTTGAGGGTGGAGTGAATTCGTACTCCTTATTACATGAACCAAGTATTGCTATAGTACTTAGCAAGGCTATACTTAATATATTTTTTATTTTCATTTTTGTCTTTATTTTCGTCATCCAAACTGAAGCTTTAGCGAAGAGAATAATTCGTTATTAGCAGTGCTAAATCTTTTTAATAAAAAGACATTCTATTCCGCTAAAGCTACACTCAATATGACAAGTTAATTAAAACTCAATTTTACCAATCATTATCTTCATTTTCCTTTAAAAAATGCTCAAATGGTTTATAGTCAGGGTTTAATGATCTAGCCTGCCATAACTGTGCATCACTGCCAACATAGGGCATTGGTCTCAGTTCTGTATTAGGATTATCTCCATCTGCATTTGCAAAAGGTTCACCACCATCTTTTCCAACAGCAGTAAGAACTAAGCCATTGGCTCTACAAACTATTCTATAGTATCCATCTTCAACTTCCACTACTGTCCATAGTTGTTCGCCTTTGCTCAGATCAATTTGTTGCTGCTTTACAACTTCTCCTTCATTAATAGACTCTACAGCAGTACCGGTACCTCCATTTCCGTTTATACCTGAAACAGATTGAAACCAAAAGTATCCGTCTTTATTATTATATAAAGACCATGTTTTTTGTACTGCTCCCTGCATATTATCATGTCCCCAGAAATGAACAGGGTTTCCTGAACCTGTTGGCCAAGGGAAATTAGCATCAACACAGTAATCATCGTTTCCTTTTACGAATAGATAAAATGGTGATTTTATAATTGCATTAGGATCCATTGGAGCAAGATCAATACTAGTTCCGGATATAGCAACAAATAAATATGCATTATCGGTTACGTAAGCTGTAGTTCCATTTGCAACCTTACCTTTGAACAGGTTAGTTGCAGTACTCCATGATTTTCCGTTATTATTACTTATTACATATCCGAAATCTCCACCACCATCTCCGGCCTGGAACGTTGCAATAAGTCTTCCGTCTTTAGTTTTAGTAACAAAAGAATCTCCTGCACCGTAAACGTCAGGATTAACTCCGGGATATGAGTACGCTGTAGTTGGTTTAGACCATGTTATTCCATCTATACTTTTACTGCAAAGAACAGATCTAGCCGTACCAAATACTAAATCTTTACCTTCAAAAACAGCAACAAATTCGTTATTTCTATCCATCACAAACGATGGTGAGTTTATAAAACCATCAGCCTCTAACACTTCCTCGTTCATCACTTTTACAGGTTCAGACCAAGATTCTCCATCATCGATAGATTTTATTAGCATAAGATGGGTAAGCGGAATATCAGTTCCGGCTTTTTGCGAATAATAACAGTAAATACCATTATCAGTATTTAATAAAAATGGAGATGAAATTGGTAGCTCATCAACAGCTACAACAATATCACTTTTAATTTCCCATTCTTCCCCGTACATAGTTCCTTTCAACAATCCGAATGACTTATCATTTTTATTATAAACAATTAACGACTGACCTTCATTTTGTGCCAACATATGAGGTTCTTTTGGGTTTGTTGTAATTGAACTAATGGCTAAAACATCCATTTCAAAATCCCACTTTGAACCATATTGGGTTGATTTTGCAACATGAATACCTAAGTCATTTTTAGTTACTGCATATAACAAAGTTGTATCTGACGCCTGAGAAAAACGAGGACGTATACCTTGAGGTCCAGCGAAAGTCCCTGCCCATTGAATATCAGGGCCTTGCTCCAGTTTTGGAGGCTCCACATAATCAGCCACCGGGTCTTTTGCACATGAAGCTAACATCAGTACTGATGCAGCGAATAGTGCTGATTTAATATTTTTTAGTATCATAATTAAGATTTTTTCAGATTAAAATACACCGTCAACTTTCTTCTCTTTTGCAGGAGCTTTCTTTCCGGTCAATTCCATTATTAAATCAGTTTCGCGGGTACTGTATGGAGTACCATCTTTACGAAATACATCGTGCAACCAAACTTTTGGCTCATCAGGATACTCGTTACTCCACGAATCCCAAGGAAAAATAGTTTGTGATTTACCATCAACCAATCCCCAATTATAAGCACTGATATTGTTTTCTTTCATATATGGCAAATGAGTTTCGAAGATCGACTTGTTTGTACGTCCCATATACTCTGTGCACATCATTGGTCTGTTGTATTTTTTTAAAGGCTCGGCTTTAGAAGCAAACTTCTCAATAGCATCATAATTGTGGAATGTGATTATATCAGAATTCTCTAACATAAATTTATTGAATTCAGATAATGTATTTGAATCATTCCAATCGCAACACCATGCTGCCGATGTAATTGGTTGTGAGGGGTTAACCTCTCTTGCCCATTTGAAAGACGACTTTAATAATTTTAAAGAATATGGTTGTTTACCATCGTCGTTGTAACAAAATCCATTATTATTTTCAGGCTCGTTATACAAATCCCAAACAATTACTCTTTCATCGTCTTTGAAACGCTCCATTATGCTTTTCACATAAGGTTTAAGTTCTTTATGACGAGCTTCGTTGGTAAGGATTTCGTATCCCGGACATTGTACCCAACCTGCGTTGTGTGTACGTGGTTTTGGTGTTCCTTGATCTCCTAAATGAGAATAAGGATTCCAAACATCATCAAAAAATATAAACATTATCTTGATATGATGTGTACGGGCAATATTTAAGAAATGATCTATTCTTGAAATATATGCTTCAGGATTTTCCTGCCAAACTAAAAAGTTAAGAAAAACTCTCATTGAGTTCATCCCTATCTTTTCGGCATATCCAAGTTCTCTGTTAATTGTAACAGGGTCGAAAGTTGATGCCTGCCACATTTCAATCGGGTTCTGAGCTGTTGACGGAACAAAGTTTGCTCCAACTAACCAACCTGTTTCTTTGTACCAGTCATTGGCTTTTTGCTCGCTCCACTGCTTTTTTGATTGTGCATTTACTGAGAATGCTATAATTAAAGCGGCTAATATTGATATTGTTTTTTTCATAATTCTATTTTATAACCGTCATTTCGAGCGGAGTAGAGAAGTCTGTTGATGGTTTATGGAATACTATAACAAATTTCTCCATGCGCTATCTCTTAGGCGGAATGACATTTATTTAATAACCTATATTTTGTTCTAAATTAGGATTGTTAGCTACTTCTTCTAAAGCAATAGGTAACCTTTCATTTTTACCGGGTACAAATCCATTAAAATCAGCATCTCTGAATTTAATTTCAGTTATATTTTCTTGTTTAAGATCATCCCAACGTTTAAGGTCGGACCAACGCCATGTTTCGAAACATAACTCTAATGATCTTTCTAACTTTAAGTGTCTTTTAAATAGTGTAGAATTTGTGGCTGCATCCTTATAATCATAATCCATAACAGCATTTTCCATTTGAGTTGATCTGGCATTACTCGCTTCAAGCGTTCCGAGTCCTGCTCTTTCTCTAACCATGTTAATGTATTTTACTGCATTAGCCGGGTTGCCTTCAACCTCATTTAACACCTCTGCATACATCAAAAGAATGTCAGCATATCTTATAAGTCGCAAATTGTTTTCTGAAAACAAATCTTCATCATTTCTATAGTAATCTCTCTGATGTTTTCTTACAAACACCTTGTCTCCCCATGCATTATCATCCCAATCATTTCCGTAAACTTGATAATCATCCGGAAAATCAACGCCTTTTTCTTTATAGAATAATGTAGCTCTTAGACGTTTATCACCTGTTTCATTTCTGAAAGCATTTAATAACCATGGACGTGCAACACCGTTTCCAAAACCTCCTACACTCCTTGGAGCAAATGACATTGCTCTACCAGATGCAAGGTTCGGTTTTAATACGTCGCCACTACCTCCACCTTTGTTAATATCTGAAAACTGAATTTCAAATATTGACTCGTTGTTGTTTTCTGAAGTGTGTTTGAAGTTGTTATAATAATCAGCAACCAACTCATATTTACCGGCTAATGTACCGCTAATAAATATGTCCAGAGTAGTTTTTGCTTCTGACCATTTAGTTTCCATCCCATCGATCTGACCTGCTTGTTGCATTTGTACTTTAGCAAGCATTGCCAAGGCGGCACCTTTAGTAGGACGAGCTACATCAATACCCCAATCAATTGGTAAATCTTCGGCAGCCAAAGCAAATTCAGTTTCACAGAAAGCAAACATTTCTTCCACAGTAGAAGAAGAGGGTTTGTCTGTTACAGACGAAACTTTAGTAACTATAGGCGCTGTTTCGAAAGCTATTGCAAGATTCCAGTGAGCAAGGGCTCTGAAAAATCTCGCCTGAGCCAAAATTAGTTTCTTTTGTTCTTCGTTGTCAAAATCAATTTCCGGCACTAATGTTAAAACCTGATTAGCTCTAAATATCATTTTATACGACTCTGACCACAATCCTGAACCAATTCCGTAATTATAACGGAAAGCCACCGATTCATTAAGACCATAATCGCTTCCTCCTCCATAACCTTCGTCTGAAGTAAGATCGTTTTTAATGTATATGTCTCCCACGTACGGACCTCTGTAAAGCATATTGTATACAGATATAAGTCCTTTTTCAGCCTCTACAGGTGTATTCCAATAGGTGTCAACCGTAGGGTTGTTAGGGTTAGGAATATCCAGTAATGATTTATCACAACTTGTGAAAATCATTGATAAACCTACTATTGATAATATTATTTTTTTCATTTCTTTAAATCTTTGATGTTTTAATTCAACTCAAACCATTTCTAAAACGCCAACTGAACTCCTCCTGTAATTGTAAAAGGTGCAGCAAATGCTCCGGGCTCCATTCCTCTTGCCCAAAAACTCTGTCCCATAAAATCCGGATCAAGTCCTGAATAGTTGGTTAATGTAATTAAATTTTGCCCTGTTATTGAAAATCTTAACTTGTCAAGTTTAAGTTTATTTGTCATTTCTTTTGGCAAAGTATAACCTGCAGTCATTGTTTTTACTCTAAAGAATGATCCGTCTTCCATCCATCGGTCAATATGTCCCCATGATCCGTTTGGTGTATCACCCAAAACTGCTCTGGGAGTATGATTATTAGGATTCTCAGGTGTCCATGGAGTTAAGCCTTTAGCATAATTTGAATCGTCATTAATTTTCTCCATCTGCCATTTGTTTCCGTTTAGCACATCATTTCCAAACTGACCGTTACCCGATAACGAGAAATCAAAATCTTTATACGATGCACTGAACATTATTCCCATTTGCAAATCCGGCCATGGATTTCCTAAAAACTGACGATCATTTTCATCAATATTTCCACTACCATCGTAATCAATAAATCTAATATCTCCAGGTTGAGGACGTTTTCCATCAATAGTAATAGCATTTCCATCATTTGTAAGGTATTCATCTACCTCTGCTTCTGATTGGAATATTCCATTAGACTGTATAAGGTATAACATAGCTAATGGCTGTCCTTCAATAGTACGCGATAAGAAACCATCTATTTGACTGTTTCCGGCACCTAACGACGTTACCTCATTTTGCATTTTTGAAAGATTCAAATTTACAGAGTATGCGAAATCACCTTTGGTTTCTTTCCATCCTACGTTAAGTTCGACTCCCGAGTTTAACAAACTGGCAGCATTGGATATTGGAGGTGCTCCCTCATCACCTGACGTCATCAATAGAGGCACACCAACTAATACATTTTCTGATTCAGAATAATAGTAATCAGCAGTAAGTGTTAATTTGTTTTGTAAAAAGGCAGCATCAATACCAATATTTCGTTGTATTGATGTTTCCCATATTAAATTGTCGTTAGTAATATTTGTTTGTGAAATACCAAAACTACGTTCATCAGGATTTGAAGTCATTATTGCCTCAGGGTTAGTACTTAAAGTTGGCACATAGTCCCAATCACCAATATTTACATTACCTAACTCACCATAACTTGCACGTAGTTTTAGTATAGATAACCATTCAATATCTTCCATAAAGCTCTCATTTGATATTTTCCATCCCACAGATACTGAAGGGAATGTACCCCATCTGTTAGCTTCAGGCAATTGAGAGTTCCCATCCCTACGAACAGTTGCTCCTAAAAAGTACCTGTTGTCATAGTTGTAATTAAGTCGGGTAAAATACGATATCATAGCACTTGCACCAATACTACTCCCGGTACGCATATCTTGAGTACCTGCAAGCACCCAGAAATAATCATCTTCACCAACTTTATTTAGATCTTTTACTTCGCTCCACTGACTATCGTAATGTACTCTATAGTATTCAGAACCTGCGACAAAGTTGAAGCTGTGATCTCCTAATTCTTTATTAATATTTAAAGTATTTGTCCAGGTTAACTTATTATAAGTACCTCTGCTCTGTGAGTACATCGAAGGCCAATATCCCTGATCCATATGCCAGTTACCCGGTTTACGTTTTAATGCCCATCTGTCTCTCGACATTTCGTAAGCCCCGCTGGAACGAACATTTAACCAATCGGTGAAATTTAACTGGGTATAAATATTTCCTCGGATTCTATCATTTTCATTATGATTATTTTCCAAATCCATTATACCTCTAATATTGTTACCTCCTGTGTTGGCATGATATGGATCTCCATAGCCCCAACCTCCTGGATTATCTGAATTCTTAACCGGGATAGTTGGAACTAAACGTTGCATATTCCAAAACATACTGGAATTCCATCCTGCCTGTCCATTAGCTTGACTTAGAGATAATTGTATATTCTCTCCTATTTCGAAAATCCCTTTTTTAAGAGATGAATTAATCCTTAAACTGTAACGGGTAAAATCATTACCATAAACAGTTCCACTATTGTTAAAGTAGTTTAACGAAACAAGATATACTCCATCTTTATTTCCTCCCGAAAACGTAAGGTTATGATCGTTTATAATCCCCGGTTTTGTGAAAACATCTTGCCAGTCAGTATTAGTACCTTCGAAACGAGTTCCATTAAAGTGTCCTTGAAGTGCAACCCCAGAGTTTTTATGCAACATATCATTTAAGTAGATATACTCCTCTCTATTAGCTAAGTCAATTCTTGGCAGCCACTGTACACTGGTGTTTCCGGAGTATTCTATTTTAAGCTCTCCGGCTTTTCCTTTTTTGGTAGTAATTATGATTACACCATTGGCCGCTTTAGAACCGTAGATAGAAGCCGCCGCAGCATCTTTTAATATCTGAATAGATTCAATATCGTTGACGTTAAAGTCTCTACCTCCATCGGTTGGCATACCATCAATTATATATAGAGGATTACTATCCCCAAAAGTACCTACACCCCTAATCTCTATTGATGCTGCCCCATCAGGCGATCCGGTTGATTTTACAGAAACCCCCGGAGCACTACCCTGAATAGCATCTGCTATATTTGATGTAGCAACATTTTCTATATCTTTAGTTTCTATTACAGATATAGCACTGGTAAGGTCGGCTTTCTTTTGAGTACCGTACCCAATTACAACCACATCGTCAAGCACTGCGGCATCTGGCTGTAAAGATATTGAGATATCTGTAGCTCCAGTAACATTATATGTTTGTGTTTTGTACCCAATAAAAGAGATACTTAATTTTGCACCTACTTCCACATCAATTTCAAATCTACCGTCAAAATCGGTAGATGTTCCAGTAATAGTTCCTTCGACGATGACACTAACTCCCGGAAGAGCTTCGTTGTTTTCGTCAGTAATTGTTCCTGTTATTTTGACAAGTTCTGATTGATCTTGAGAGATGGGTATCTCATTCACTAAATCAGTGCTATTTGCCAAAACCGTAGTTTGGATTCCAAATAATAACCCTAAACTAAGAAAAGAATTTAGTAATAATCCTCGTAGTTTCATATAGATTTTGTTTACAAATATTTTAGATTTGATTAGTTGAACAAACAAGCCATTCTGTAGTGTTCTGTTCTTTGTGGTAAAATTAATTATAATATAGTATAATGCAAATTATTTTCCGGAAATATTTTTTTAATAAAACATATGTAACGATCTGTACAATAGGTAGATGAAGAATTAAATTAGTAAATACTTATTAATAGATGATTTATACTAATTAAATTTGGGTCTAGTTCGTAATAGACCTTTCGACTCCGCAAGCTCCGCTCAAGGTGACGTGTGCTAATTTTAGAAAATTGAGAATACCTCAAACGACATAGACCCAAAATTAATCGCATAGTAATTTACTCAACAGTAATTACTTGTTTCAATCTAATATCCTCACTTGAGGCACCAACTTGAATTTCGAATTCCCCTTTCTCTACACAGTATTCTCTTTGCATTGCATTATAATACCTTAAATCTTCTTTTGAATTCAATATAAACTCAATTGATTTTGATTCTCCTTTTTTCAGATGAATACGCTTAAATTCTCGTAATTGTTTATTTGCTTGCCATGTCGAAGATTCAACATCTTTGATATAAAGTTGTACAACCTCATCTCCGTCAACATTTCCTGTATTTTTAACTTTTACAGAAATAGTAAACTCATCTTTTTCACCAATTTTCTTTTTGTCAATTTTAAGTTTTGAATATTTAAACTTGGTGTAACTTAATCCATGACCGAAAGGATATAAAGGTTCTCCCTTGTAATATCTATACGTAAATCCTTTCCCGGCTCTCATATTATAATCAGTAAAATCGGCCAATTCGTCTGTAGATTTATAGAAAGTAACAGGTAAGCGTCCGGCAGGATTGTAATCTCCAAAAAGTACTTCAGCCACTGCATCGCCTCTTTGTCCGGGATACCAAGCTTGTAATATCGCTGGCATTTTGTCATCCAAACCTTCAAAGGCAATAGCACTACCACTCATTAGAACAAACACTATAGGAGTTCCGGTTTTTATCATAGATTTAACTAATTCTTGTTGGGCTGCAGGCAACTCAATCCTTGTACGATCGCCACCTCTAAATCCTTCAATATTATTTCTATTTGCCATTTCTTCGCCCTCCCAAGTAGCATCAAGTCCACCAACAAATATTGCCACATCAGCATCTTTTATTGATTTCAACTCTTCATTGTTTAGATGCATCGGGTCTTTATCAACAATTTTATTCTCACCGGGTATCTCCCAAATAAGTTTTACACCTGCAACTTTTGCGCCTTCAGCGTATTCAAGTTTTATATCGTAAATCTTATCTTTTTCGAATCTAAAAACATTCAAGAATGAACTCCAACCATGATCGTACCATTCGTCTATAATCAATTTACCGTTTATCCATAATTTTGTGCCATCATCAGAAGCTGTACCTATTTTGTATTCACCTGTTTTAGGAACTATAAGTTTTCCGGTCCATCGAACTGAAAAATTATCTTCATTTATTATTTCATCATGATTTACTTGACCTTGTGCTGCTTCAGTTGCATTTGGCGAAGAATTACCCCAACCAAAATTAACTTGTTTATCATTTCTTATATAAATAGGAGTACCTTTCAAATCTTTTCCATTAAAATACTCACCTTTTAATCCTAATATTTTTTCACCCTTTTCATCAGTATGTGATAAATATTCAGTACTAATAACCTCATACTCTTCTGATGTAGTTTCGTTTATTACCAATGGACAGCCTTTGTAGTATTCAACTTCAATATTTTTACCTGCTAATTTTTTTATACCATCAATTACTTTGATTGGTCTTGAAGATACACCATTGTAATTTCCATACAATGCACTTAAAGTATTAGCATTTGGGCCAACAACAACAATTTTTTTGGTTTTACTTCTGTAAAGTGGAAGAATGCCATCATTTTTTAATAATGTCATAGATTCTCGTGCCATGTTTAATGCCAGCTCATTGTTTGTATCGCTTTCGTTTACACTATATGGTATTTGAGCATATTCAACCTTGTCAGCAGGATCAAACATACCTAATTTCATACGAGCAAGCATCAATCTATAAACTGCAAGATCTACTTCCGACTCATCTATATAACCTTTTTTTACTGCTTCCATTGTCCATTGTTGATACACAGAGCCACAATTAAGGTCGCATCCTTTACGAATTGCTATTGCAGCGGCTTCTTCGGGGGTAGGTACTGTTTTATGATTTTTATGAATATCAACAATTGCCCAACAATCAGAAACTACAAATCCATCGAATTTCCATTTATTCCTCAAAATATCTTCAAGAAGCAACCAACTTGCATTAGCCGGCTCGCCATCAACACGATTATATGCACCCATTATCGAGTAGGCTTTTGCTTTAACAATTAAGTCTTCGAAGGCAGGAAGATAGGTTTCCCATAAATCGCGCGTATTTGGTGTTACATTAAAACTATGCCTCTCAGGTTCAGGACCATTGTGTACTGCGTAGTGTTTTGGTGTAGCTACTAATTTATAGTATTTAGGGTCGTTTCCTTGCAATCCTTTTACAAACTCCATCCCTACTTGACCGGTTAAGTATGGATCTTCTCCATAAGTTTCCTGTCCTCTACCCCATCTTGGATCTCTAAAAATATTTACGTTTGGCGACCAAAATGTAAGACCTCTCCAACGACCTAAATCTCCTTGCCTTACAAATTTGTGATGTTTTGCTCTTCCTTCATCAGCAATAGCACTTGCAACGTTATACATTAAATCCGGATTAAAACTTGCTGCCATGGCAATAGCTTGAGGAAAGACTGTGGCTTTGCCTGCAAACCCAACACCGTGCAAACCTTCACTCCACCAATCGTATTCGGGTATACCTAATCTAGGTATGGCTTTAGATTGATTTCCTATTTGAGAAATTTTTTCTTCAAGTGTCATTTTTTCAACCAAATCTTTTGCGCGCTCTTCGAAACTAAGAGAAAGATTCTTGTAGTTTGGCTTGTTTGTTTGCGCATACCCTACAAAGTAAAAGTTGATTAGTAATAAAATAAGTATTTTCTTCATCTGTTAATCATTTTATGTTTTGATGACTTAATGTGTTAATATAATTTGAAAAAAAGATCACAATTGTGAAACTATTTGGCTGTTTTCTTATTTTAATAATAAGGTAAAAAAGTATTTTTATTTAATAAGGTCAACTGTCAATAGCTATAATCATAATTTAGTAATAAACAATCTTTCTATTCTGTCTTGTTCTGTTTGTAAAAGATCAAATTTAAATATTTTATTAAATTAATTATACGAAAATCGAAAATAATTAGTACTTTTCCAAAGAAATTACAGAACAGTACAGGATAGGAAATGATTATAAACTATAAATAAAATTAATACTTATGAAAACAAAAATTTTTACTTTTTTAAGTGGGTTACTATTTATTACATCCGGATTGTTTGCCCAGGATTGGGTTTATCTACAATCAGGAAGTTCAGCCGGTTCAAATGTTGTTTTTGGACCGTGGTCGGGAGACGATGGAATATTTGGTACTGCCGATGATGATATTCATATTTGGGATGGTGATAATCCTGAGCGTGAAGTAATCATTACGGCAACAGGCGGTGCTGATGGTGTGAAAAAATATTTTACAATATCGGTGGCAGCAATGTGGACAGGTACTGCACAAAATTTCGCAATAGCTGTTAATGAAGATGCCACACCAACTACACAACCGGTTGAGGCATCTGCATATACAGGAACAGCTACTGATGCACAGCTATGGTATGTAAAACAAGAAAACGGACACTATGTAATTTACAGTAAGTTAAACGATAAAGTATTTGCTGCCGGAGCAGGAAATGGTACTGATATTGAATTGCTTGATTATGATAAAGCAGACGTAAAACAACACTGGACTTACTTTAAAGTTTCAACTGAAGGATTTGACCCATTTGCTGACCTTGCCGAAGTAATTACCTGTACTTTTGATGGAGGGCTTATTAATAGTAGAATGGCAAGTGTTAATTGGGCAATTAATGTTTTTCCTACGGAATTAAAAAACTCAGTAACACCATGTAATGCAACAGGTACTATTAATTATACATGGGAATATTCAAACGATGGTACTACTTATACAGTATTACCTTTAGCCGAAGAAGCAAATTATGAAGAATCTTATACTTTTATATCTAATTTAACAGAGTTGGGTGCAACAATTGGTTCTTCAATATTCTTTAAAAGAATTGCAACTGACGATAATGGATCATTTGATTCAAATATTATAGAGTTACCGGTTGTGGAGGCAGTTGATTGGGTGAAGTTAACACCTAAATCGGCTGTTACCGTTCACGAAGGAGATGGTGTTCAGGCTTTGGATGTTAATGATGTTGATAAAACTCCAGCGAACTTTGACGAAGTACACCTTTGGGCACACAGATTTGGTAATGAAGGTCAACAAATGATGATTTTACCCGTTGAGGAAGCAGGTTATTTCGCAATACAGGCGATGAATCAATACGGAAGTAATTTTATATTTGATGGTTGGGATCCTGAGGTGAAAATTTGGGATGGCGGAGGAGCTCCGAATGATGAGAAAAAATGGTATGTTACACGAGAAGGAGATGATAAACAATACGTAATTCACGTAAAGAGTACTTGGCAAAATGGCGATAGATGTATTACAGCTGACAGTGATGTTTTAGGAGCAGGTGTTAATTCACCAGCGTATGAGGCAGACAAAGCAGAGCAACAATGGAGTTACTTAGAATTATCTAAAGATAATTACGATCCTTTGGCAGCTTATATAGTTGGTGATTTAGACGAAGGAATTATTGCAGCAGTTGGTGATGTAATAACTGCAGCTCCCGAAGATAATATTCCAGTGTTTAACTCTAAACTAAATGCAGGTGGAGGAGATAATACTATCACTTATACATGGGAGTACTCTACAGATGGCGGGACAACTTACACCCCTGTTGATGGTATAGAAACTAATTTCATGGATATGTCTGCTTTTACCTATTCTCAAATAGGACTTGTAGAAGGAGAAGGAGGTACTTTGGATGTACGTAGAATTGCTACAGATGGAACAGAGACTTCGGTAACTGCTCAGGCTGTACAAATAACAGTTGATGATGGTCTTTCGATTAATGATATTGATGCATCTTCAATAAAAATCTATCCAAACCCTGCTACATCTTCTGTTTCTGTTTCGGCAGAAAAATTCGATACTGTTGAGGTTTTAAATGCTCTGGGACAGTCAGTTCTTAAGCTTGAAGGAGGAAAAGATATTAAAGTAAATACGGCTGGTTTTAAAGCAGGTATTTACATTGTAAAATTCTCTAATAATAATGGTTCTGTTGCAAAACGACTTGTAATAAAGTAAATTTATTGGACTATTGTAAATCAAAGGTGTCATGGTATAAATTCTACCATGGCACCTTTTTTTTAACCATAATAACAACACACCTAATATGAACAAATTATACTATCTATTATTCCTTTTAATCCTATCAATAAGTACAAATGCCCAATTAACGTGGACCGACGAAATTAAAACTCCAATAGGAGCAGGATACCCACGTATGGCACAGATGGCCGATGGTACACTATTACTTGGTGGAGATGCCGATGGACTTCCTCTTTATAAAAGTACAAATGGTGGTGCTACATGGTCGCCAACTACAAGCGATGGCTCAGCGGCAGTACCAAACCCCGAACCTGATAATAATAATCATTCGGTTGGTAATATTTTCCCCATAGGTATGCCAAATGGCGATATAGTTATTGCATACAGATACCTTAACACTAACAATTATTACGATGATGAGAAGGGTGTAGAGGGTGATGCCGATAATATAAATTTTTACAACATAGATATACATCGTAGTACCGATGGTGGTAAAACATTTTCTTATGCAAGTAGTGTAATTAGCGATGCCACTGCTCCAACCGGCGATAATTCGGATGTAAACGAAGGTGTTTGGGAACCATTTTTGTATAACGGTCCTGATGATAAACTTTGGTGTTTGTATTCTATTCAATACGATGTAAATGCTGATGGTACTTATAAACACCCACTACATTTGGCAATGAAAAAATCGTCTGACGGAGGTCTTACATGGGGGGCACAGACATATATAATAGGGCCTGATAGCCATCCCGAAATGCATGATTATCATGCCGGAATGGCAGCAATAGTACAAGCTGATGATGGTAATTTGGTAGCAGTAATTGAAACCGCATATAATGCCGGAGGTAATGGAATGGGGATAAAAATGGTACGTACTTCTGATATAACCGGTGAGAGTGGTTGGGGGGGATTAGAAAATGTGTACAATGCTCCCGATGGTACCGGCTATGGCGCTGGAGCTCCGTATATTGTAAAATTAAATGATGGTACATTGGTTGTGTCCTATCAGGTTGGTGGGACTCAACAACAATTTGGTTATGTAACAAGTACAAACAATGGAGGTACATGGAGTGCTAATACCAATTTATTTCCGATAGAGTCGATGTGGCAAGGTATGTTTGTTGATGCTGATGGAACTCTATACGGTTTAACTTCAGGTATCAAATACAAAAAACATTTTCCCTCAGGTAGTGAACCAAGCTATAATGGCGAGGCTTTTTATCTAACATCGGCAAAAAGTGATAAAATTATTGGTGTATCAGAAACTAATCCTACAAATGGAAATTGGGTGAAACTATTTAGCAAAGAATCCATAACTTATAACAAGTGGACACTTGAAGATGCGGGAGATAATTTCTTTTACTTAAAACTAAATGGCAGCTCAAATTTGTGCATGTCAACATTAAGCTCCGAAGCAAATTTCTCAGAAAATATTATTCTTTGGGATAAAAACGGAGGTGATAATCAAAAATGGTATGTAACCGAAGAATCAGGTTATTTCAAAATCATAAACAAAAAATCAGGTTTTGTGTTAGATGTTCTTGCAAACGAAACTTCTGAAAATACTAATATAGTTTTATGGGAAAATTTAGGCAAAAAAAATCAACAATTCTATACATTAGTTGATGGCGGACTTCATGTAAATCCATTTTCGGGTTTCGAAAACAAACAGTACTACAAAATCAAAGGAAAACAATCAGGCAAAATCATAAATCTAGACTCAAAAGATGATGCAGGAAATGGAACAAATATTAATATCTATGGCGCTGATTTTAGCAACTTCTGGATCAATCATAACTGGACAATAAAGAAATATGATGAAACATATTTTTGGCTCGAACCACAAAACAAACCCGGGTATTGCTTAAATGTAGATTACGATTTTGTTTCTGACGGAACAAATATTCATCTCTGGGAATACAGTGGTGGAGAGAATACTCTTTGGTCTGTGCAAGAAGATGCTCAAGGATACATTACTTTTATAAATAAAGGAAGTGGAAAAGCTATGGAAGTTTCGGGTTTTGGTACAAGCGATGGAGATAATATTCAACAATGGTCTATTACAAACGCAGATAATCAAAAATGGCAATTTATAAAAACTGATGCCGATGTTGAACAAAACGCAGTATTTGCATATTTATTTCCAGAAAGAGTATCATTAAATCAAGGTATTATTGGCAATAGTCAGGAAATAGCAGAACATGATGACCCTGCAACATTTACTTCAGAAAAAGATGCAATAGGAAATGGTGTAATAACCTATAAATGGCAATGGACAGAAACTCCAAACAACCTGGATTCTTGGTCTGATATCGCAAATTCAAACTCTCCTACATACAAAAGTTCTAAATTAGATGGACTTGGTAAAACAGAAGATTTCGAATTTTTTGCACGAAGAGTAGCAAGCGATTTGTATTACGAGCAAATATCTAATTTGGTTTCTATCAGAGTTAAAATACAAGCTCTGGGAATAAATAAAATAGACCAATCAAAAATTTCTGTTTACCCAAATCCGGCAACAGATAAACTGATTATTGATACAAAAAATGAAGTGTTAATTGAAATATTTAGCATTAAAGGATTAAAATTAATAAGTAAAAATATTAGTTCTAAAACTAATATCGATGTTTCAAATTTTGAAACAGGAATATATATTATCAAATCTACTAATGAATACTCTATTTCCACAATGAGGTTTATAAAGAACTAAATTTAATTAGGGCAAAAGCATTTAACTTTTTTTGTACGTCATCTCGACCCTGTCTGCCGATACAGGCAGGTTCGCAAAAGTTCCACTCGAAATGCAATTGACATAATTATAACATTTTAAAATAAAATTGTAAAAAACATTTGTAAGCTAAATCGTTTTAGCTACTTTCGTCTTAACTAAATGTGATAATTAGTTTTTGGGAATATATAAATAATATATTGTGTCAATTACTATTCGAAATGTTATGATAAAAAAAGTAAAACTAAGTGATATAGCGACAAAACTCAATGTTTCGGTTTCTCTTGTATCGTTTGTAATGTCAGGTAAATGGAAAGAGAAAAGAGTTAGTCCTGAACTTGCAAAACGAGTTATGCAGACTGCCAAGAAAATGGGTTATCAGCCAAATTCTACTGCCCGTGCTTTAAGAACCGGTAAAACAGGAGTTATCGGATTGGTGGTCGCTGATATTTCCAATCCCTTTTATGGGAAAATAGCCCGTGAGATAGAAAATGAAGCATCAAAATTGGGGTTGCAGTTAATGTTCGCATCAAGTGATGAAAACCTGTTAAAGTTTAAAAAAATTGTGGATACTCTAATTGGTCGTCAGGTTGACGGTCTTATTGTAGTACCTGTTCTAGGGTCGGAAAAGTTTTTGTTACAGAAGAATAAGCATGGGGTTCCGATTGTGCAGATAGACAGGAATTTTAAAAATACCGGGTTACCTTTTGTTATTGATGATGGAATTTACGGCGGACAAAAACTAACAGAATTGCTGATAAATAGGGGCTATAGTAATATTTCTACAGTGGTGTTTAAGAGTAAATTATCAAATTTAAAAGAGCGTGTAGAAGGATTTAAGAGAATAATTAAAACTGATAATGACAGGCATATTATAGAGGTTCCCGTAAGAGGTTATGAAACAGTTTTGGAGGAGAAATTAATGGATAGTGTAAAAAAGGGAGTTGATGGATTTTTCTTCACTCAGAACAGGTTGGGTATAGCAGGTTTAAAAATCCTTAAAAGAAATAATGTTAGAATTCCCGGAGATGTTGTAATAGTAAGCTATGATAATCCGGAAATCTTTGAGTTGGGTTCTCCTTCTATATCCTGTTATCAACAGTCAATAATGGAAATGTCTAAAGCCTCTGTTGCTATAATTACTGATATAATAAACAAGGGCAATTCAGAAAAGGTTCATTATAGAATTAAAGGACAACTAATAGAAAGAGAATCGAGTAAATCGGTTAAATAATAGTATATCAAAAATTTTGTGAACGCATTTTTTTTTAATAAAATTGCTAAAACGTTTTAGCAAATACAAAAACTAACTGTATCTTAAATGAAAAATATTGTATTAGGGATTGATTTTGGTTCATCTGCAGTGAGGGTTCTCAGTATGGAGCTTGAAAGCGGGAAGGTGTTGAATTCTGTAGAACAATCATACTCAGAAGGAGATAATGGTGTTTTAACTTCCGATAATATTCATCTGGCACGCCAAAGTGCTACAGACTACATAAAGTCGATGGAGATTGCTTTACAAAAAGCAAAAAAAGTAAATGAAAAATCAGGAATAGACATGTTGTCAGTAGTTGGTATTGGTGTAGATGCAACCGGTTCAACTCCGCTTCCTGTAAAACGAGATATGACTCCCTTATCGGAAGTAAAAGAATTTAAAAGCAATCTTAATGCTTACTCATGGATGTGGAAAGACCATACTTCTCATCAGGAGGCAGATTTTATAACAAAAATAATTAGCGAAATTCGTCCCGAGTATTTAGCTACAATCGGAGGAGCATATTCATCGGAGTGGTTTTGGGCAAAAATTCTTCACTGTCGTAATATCGATAAAGATGTATTTGATGCAGCTGATACATGGGTTGAATTGTCAGATTTTATTCCCGGAGTATTAGTAGGAGTAAATGATATTTTAGATTTGAAACGCAATATTTGTGCTGCAGGTCATAAAGGTTTGTACAACGCAAAATGGGGTGGTTTTCCGGATGCTGAATTTATTGAAGCACTTCATCCCGACTTGTTAAAAGTAGCAAAAACACTTCCAAAAGAAGCTTTTTCCATTGAGCATATAAGTGGAACATTATCGCAAGAATGGGCTGAAAAGATCGGAGTAAAAGCCGGAATTCCTGTTGCTATGGGAGTATTAGATGCTCATGCAGGAGCAATTGGTTCGGGAATTAAGGATGGAAGTTTGGTAAAGATTATTGGTACTTCAACTTGCGATTTAGTGCTTGGAGATTTAAATAATAAAAACACCGATATCAAAGGTGTAGCCGGTGTAGCAACCGAATCAGTTCTTCCAAATTATTATGGAATAGAGGCAGGACAAAGTGCTGTTGGCGATATTTTGAACTGGTTTATAAATAGTTTACTTAATAAGGTTAAATCTCACGCAGAATTAACAAAGGCAGCCGAAAAACTTAAACCCGGAGAAAGCGGGTTACTTGGCTTAGACTGGAATAACGGTAACAGGAATATTTTATCCGATCCGTTACTTTCGGGGTTGATTTTAGGACAGAGCCTTCAAACAAAAGATTTCGAAATATACAGAGCTTTGATAGAATCTACTGCTTTTGGAGCTCGTAGAATTATCGAGGATATGGAAGATCAGGGAGTTGTTATAAACGAGGTAGTGAACTGTGGAGGTATTTCGCATAAAAACCCTCTTTTTATGCAAATTTATGCTGATGTAATTAACAAGCCAATGAAAGTTGCGGCTATTGATGAAACGGTAGCTTTAGGTTCTGCATTAATGGGAGCTCATGTAGCATTCAAAGCTGAAGGTAAGGATGTGAGCTATAACGAACTTCAGGATAAAAGTTGTGAAATATTAGATAAGGTTTACAATCCAAATCCGGAAGCAGTTGAGGTTTACGAAAAATTATATCAGATATTCCTTAAACTTCACGATTCGTTTGGAGTAGAAGGAACTCAAATTGAGATGTATTCTGTAATGAAGGATTTACTTGGAATTAAAGAAAATATAGTAAAAGAAGAATTAGTATAATTGTTACTGGTTACTTGTTGCTTGTTACTAGTTGAACCAGCAACCAGAAACCAGCAACCAGAAACAAAAAAAATGAACAGACTAATAGGAAACTTACCAAAAGTAGGAATTCGTCCGGTAATCGACGGACGCGAAAGAGGTGTTAGAGAATCTCTTGAAGAGCAA
>JBDLJM010000006.1 GCA_039714315.1 Bacteroidota bacterium
AAATAAATATACTTTTTGGCAAGATTCATTGCATCAACATATCCACGTCTCAAATGGCAAATCTATGACATAGATAAACTTTAGTTATTTAATAAAACTAACTTTTAATCAATATTACCAGACAAACACTGAAGTGTGCATTATCATAACTTTAAGAGCTTAGGCAATAACTGTATTAAGAAAAATCTTTCTCATCAGTCAGTACTCAGACTTAATTTTATAAAAGTTCTTCTGTTTTCACCATATAATATTGTCAAATCATCTGGTCAGTTCCCTAAATGTATCCTCCAGACTTTTATCTGATATTTTAAACTCTTTAATAGAACAATTTTGACTTCTCGCAAATTCAAGTAAGTAATGTAAAATGTCTTCACTTTCGAATTGAAGATAAAAAGTTTTCATATTATCATTATCTAAAACCTTGATAATATTATTGTCAAATAATTCTGTGTCAACTTCTTTATCAAATACTACCTTACAGCTATTATTATCTTTTACCCCAAAATCAGACAGATATTCATCTTTTACCAATTCACCACGGTTTATAATAATAACCCTGTCACACATAGCCTCTACCTCCTGCATAATATGAGTTGAAAGCAATACTGTTTTCTCTTTTCCAAATTCTTTAATCAGGTTTCTTATCTCAAGAATCTGATTGGGATCAAGTCCGGTTGTAGGCTCGTCCAGAATCAAATAATCAGGATTGTGAATTATTGCAGCAGCAAGTCCAACCCGTTGTTTATAACCCTTCGATAATTGAGAAATCTTCTTATTAGACTCTCTTTTCAATGCCGTCTTTTCAATAACTTTTTCTATTTCTTTATAAGGTATTCTATAAATATCTGCAATATATTCAAGATATTCCCTAACGTACATCTCATAATAAAGAGGATTATTTTCGGGCAAATATCCTATCAGTTTTTTTGCTTCTACATCATTCTCATATACATCAATGCCACCTACCTCTACTCTACCAAAATCAGCAGAAATATGAGAATTAATAATCTTCATCATTGTAGATTTACCTGCTCCGTTTGGCCCCAGAAAGCCAACAATCTCACCCTTTTTAATAGAGAATGAAACATTGTTTAATGCAAGTTGATTATCGTATTTTTTTGTGATATTTTTTACTGTGATCATACAACTGATATAAGTATTGAAAAGCTAGCATGTTTGTACTCCATCAGTCTATACAACACCTGCTAACTCCGATTTTTGTATTTTTTGTAAATGTAAAACTATTCGCGGAAAAACTACAATTTTGTTAATTAATAGCAAATATCTATTAACCGGGGGATAAAAAAACAGGGCTTCACACCGTAGTGAAACCCATTTAATTGCTTATTCAGCATAAGTACTATACATCCGTATACTAAAACTTGTAAAATTTCCGTATTTCTGCTTCTATCTTCCTGTCCCAAAGTCTCTCCAATACTTCCTTAGCCCTACTTCTATATTTAACTGCACTATTCTCTTTTTTTAGTTTTTCGTAAATTTTTGCAATGGCATTAAGTGAAGGGATATGCATCTCATTAATATGAAGACAAATTTTATACTCATTAATTGCGTCCTCGAAGAATCCATCTTTAACAAGTTGCTTGGCATTTTTATAATGAGTTTCAATGTCACGAATCTTAGTTTCTAACTGTAGATCAATAATATCCTCCGATTTCAGCGTGATAAATGAACAAGGCACATTCCTTATCACTTTTGCAGTAACACTACCCATTACTAATCTGTTTAAACCGGTTTTACCTGTTGTACCAATAATTAACAAATCAATTTTATGTCGTGATATTGCGCTGAGTATCTCCTTTGAAGGATCTCCGGTCTTTGTCTCCTTAGACCACTTCAAATCAGTGAAATTGAATTTTTCAAGAAATTTATCGAATAACCTGTTATTTTCTGCAGTCAGGTAATCTTTTAGATCCTTCCAGTCGTATGACAAACTTAAAGAACCTGTATATTCCAGCTCGCTAACACTTAAAACTACTAACTCGGCATCGAGTCTGTGTGCCATAATGATGGCATTATTTAATGCCCTTTCAGACTCTGCAGAAAAATCAACAGGACACAGTAATTTCTTTATGTTCAACGGACTATCATGCTTAACCACCCAAACCGGTTTATCACACTTTCTGATAACCTTATCGGCTGTTGTACCCAACTTATACAAGTCTTCATCCGATTTGGCTCCTGAACCGATTATCAACCCGTTTACATCGTACTTCTCTGCTGTTTTAACTATCTTATCGCAATGACTGCCATATTCTAAAACAGGATTAAAGGTTTCAATACCTTCTCCTTTAATCCTATCATTTATCCTTTCTAATTCCGACATAGCAGCTTTATCAAGCAGTAGTTGAGCTTTTTCGTTCTGAATATCTTCCGGCATTACATGAACGAGAATAATCTTTGATTTAAATATTTTAGCTAAACTTATCGCATTATTCAAAACATTTTCCGATGATTTGCTAAAATCTGTAGCTAATAAAATTTTTTCTAATAATTTCATGGTCTGTCATTTTTAAAATACACTATCAAAAACCACTAATACACCCGGAATCAAATCTAATTTACATCATGCACTACTTACATTTAGTTCTTCTGTTTTCCCAACTCTGCGTATCAATACCCAATGTGACACAAACAGAATAACCGCTATCGTAATTATAAGACTGTTTACAATTATCGAACGCTTTACATGGTGCTCAACAGACATAATTTTATCTTCCCTGGCACTTTCATACATTTTGTGCAACGTAGCATCATCAGGAATATAAGCTTGATCTTTCAAGGTTGATTTAAGAGCATCCATTTTAAAATTCTCAAATGAAGCCAGTTTTTGATCATTTCGCCATGCATGTATCGGATCATTACGATCGATCAATGCTGATACTAAACCTGCCGTACTGATAAGCATAGTGATGACTGCTGCAACACAAATAACAACTGCATAAATCTGGATAATCTTTTGTTTCTTATCCATAACAATGAGTTTACATCTAACAGTAAAAAAAATTGGATAGCATCAAAGACTACAGAATTGTCGTCTTATTATTTGAATATGTTAATGTTTTGGCCAGATTTTACATTCATAACCATTGTGTTTACACTTTCCTATAACACACATGAATGTAGTATATCAAATATACGAATAAATCATCATTATTCCTTGTCTTTCAACTATTTAACCTACTGTGTTATAGTAATTCTCAAATATTACTTCAACTGTGAAACATTAAAGAATAATTCTATAGAAATTTTATCACTCATCGAAAAACTAGACCTATTTTTTTCGTTATTAACTTTCTAATATTCAATAAATTACATAACTTTAATAGAGAAACTTTTCACCAAAGGAGATAAAACTTGAATCAATCAATCAAAATACTAATAATTAAAGCCCTTTTATTGTTGACTTTCGTATTTTCAGGTCAGGAATTATACGCCCAAAACGTAAAATTGATTAATAAATTCGAAACCAAGTCTAACATATATTCCTCTCCGGCAGTAACTTCTGACGATATTGTTGTGTTTGGAGGACACGATAAGTATATCTATTTTTTTGATAAGAATGCACAACTGCTTAATAAATATAAAACAAAAGGTTGGGTACATGCGTCCCCTAAAGTTTTATCAAATGGAAATATAGCAGTAGGATCCTATGACAGGCACATGTACATATTCAATCCAAATGGAAAAATAATAAAGCGCTTTAAACCCGGTGGTAAAATTTTTTCTAAAGTTTTGGAATTAGATGACGGGAGACTAGTTTTTGGATCAAATAAAAAAGGATTGGTTTTTTATAATATGAAAGAAAACACAAGCATTTCTTTTAACACACATGGTTTAGCCCACACGGATTTATCGGTATTATCAAACGGCAATATTGCCACCGGATCCTTAGGTAAATACGTTTATTTAGTAGATCAAAATGCTAAAGAAGTAGCCAGATATAAAACTAATGGGTGGTTACTGCATTCTAAGCCAACTGAACTGACAAACGGGACAATCTTAGTTGGGTCCTACGATAAATCACTCTATTTTCTCAATTCCAAATTAGAAGTGCAAACAAAATTCGAAACAAAGGGCAAAATTCACGGCAATCCATTAATTTTAAATGACAGCACCATAGTAATTGGTTCTTTTGATGAGTCTATTTACTTCCTAAACTACCGGGGTATTTTAATTTCCAGATTCAAAACAGATGGAAAAATAATATCCAGTCCGGTGAAATTGAGTAACGGAACTGTGGTAGTAGGCTCTTACGACAATTTCGTCTATTTTTTAAGTCCAAAAGGGAACCTAATCGGCAAATTTGAAACCGGAGGAAATATATTTTCAACTCCCGTAGTTATGTCGGACGACACAGTTGTAGTAGGTTCTAACGATAATCATATATATTTTTTGAGGCTTGAAAATAAAGAGAATAATGACAGACAATTACTCACTGCTCCGGAAACATTAGTAAGCCAGTCAGGACAATAATATTAACCCGCATTATTCACCGCAAAAACATATTTAAGGCTGAATATTCAGTAATAGTAAGGAGCGACAATTAAATACTAAGCATTTGTCATTTCAAAATCTAATAGATTTCAAACAGTTGAAATTTTGTTATAAAAAAACACCCTTGAAGAAACTTCAAGGGTGTTAAATATTAAAGCAATAAGTTTATATCATACATCTACTCTTCGTGAGATGCTTCATCATGATTTTCCTCGTGTTTTTCTTCTATATTTTTTTTCGTCAGGCTAATATTGCGAACCTCAACTTTACGATCTTTTAGCTTTGCTAAAACCTCTTCTTTTGGTCCTTCGATTACCTCAACTTTTTCTACTTCTTTTCCATCAACTGTTTCAACAGTAACCAATTCAGCAGTCATATAGTCAACACCTTCAGATGCGATAACCTTAACCTCTTTTCTGATTACATGCTCTTCTAAATTTGCAGTTGAATGTGTATCATTCACAGCAATGTGAGGAGCGATAATCAACGAAACAATAGACATTAACTTAATAAGAATGTTCATTGACGGACCTGATGTATCTTTAAAAGGATCACCAACAGTATCACCGGTAACAGAAGCATGGTGAGCTTCAGAACCTTTGTACTCCATTTTTCCGTTAATTTCAACACCTGCCTCGAAAGATTTCTTAGCGTTATCCCAAGCACCACCGGCATTGTTTTGGAAAATACCCATCATAACACCCGATACAGTAACTCCGGCTAAAACACCTCCAAGAACTTCAGGACCAAAAGTAAATCCAACGATTACCGGAGTAATTAATGCAATAGCACCGGGCAATATCATTTCTCTAATAGAAGCTTCAGTCGAAATCTCAACACATTTGTCATATTCAGGCTTAGCTTTGTATTCCATAATTCCGGGAATCTCTTTAAACTGACGGCGCACTTCTGTAACCATCGCCATAGCAGCTCTACCTACGGCAGCAATTGCCAATGAAGAGAATATAAATGGAATCATACCTCCAATAAATAATCCGGCTAAAACATCAGCTTTAGAAATATCTATCGAAGAAATTCCGGCAACTCCCATAAAGGCAGCAAACAAAGCAAGAGCTGTAAGTGCAGCAGATGCAATTGCAAATCCTTTTCCTGTAGCAGCAGTTGTGTTACCAACAGCATCAAGAATATCTGTACGTTCACGTACTTCTTTTGGTAATTGACTCATTTCGGCAATACCTCCTGCATTATCCGCGATTGGCCCAAATGCATCAATAGCCAACTGCATAGCAGTAGTAGCCATCATACCTGCAGCTGCAATAGCCACACCATAAAGACCTGCGAAATGGTAAGAACCATATATACCTGCAGCAAGAATTAATGTAGAAATTAAAGTAGATTCCATCCCAACAGAAAGACCACCAATGATGTTTGTTGCAGCACCAGTATCAGACTGTTGAATAATAGAATTAACTGGTTTACGCCCCATTGCAGTGTAGTACTCAGTAATAATACTCATACCAGCACCTACAGCCGAACCAACTAAAATAGCATAGAAAATATCCATGTTAGTAAACTCGTATCCGCGTATAACCATTGTCTCAGGCATCATCCAAGACACTATAAAATAAGAAGCAATTACTACAAAAACAACTGAAGACCAGTTACCTATGTTCAATGCTTTTTGTACATCTCCTTTTTCGTCAGAAATCTTAACGAACATTGTTCCTAAAATCGAGAAAACAACTCCAACACCGGCAATTACCATTGGTAAAAGAATTGGTGAAAGACCGCCAAAAGCATCACCTGATGCATCAATCTCACGACCTAAAACCATAGTTGCCAAAATTGTTGCTACATATGAACCAAATAAATCGGCTCCCATACCGGCAACATCACCTACATTATCACCAACGTTATCGGCGATAGTAGCAGGGTTACGAACATCATCCTCAGGAATACCAGCCTCAACTTTACCTACAAGGTCAGCACCTACATCGGCAGCTTTAGTATAAATACCTCCGCCTACACGGGCAAATAATGCAATAGATTCAGCTCCTAAAGAGAAACCTGTTAACACTTCTATAGCTACTTCTAGTCCGTGAGGATCTACAGTACCTCCAGTAGTAACAGCATACATGTGATAAAATACAATGAATAAACCACCAAGTCCAAATACTGCTAATCCTGCAACACCTAATCCCATTACTGTACCACCGGTAAAAGAAACTTTAAGCGCGCTAACTAAACTGGTACGAGCCGCTTGAGTTGTACGAACATTTGCTTTTGTAGCAATGTTCATTCCAAAATATCCCGCTGTAGCAGAGAATACTGCTCCAATAAGGAAAGAAATTGCAATTACCCAGTCAGAAGTCTCTACTAAAGTCCCTGACCATCCAAGTAACAATGCTGTAATAACGGCAAAGTATCCTAAAACTTTCCATTCTGCTTTCAAAAATGACATAGCACCCTCAGCAATATAAGTTGCCAGTTCCACCATGTTTTCTTCCCCTTTTTCTTGCTTTGTTACCCATGCCGACTTTATTGCCATTACAAGTAATCCTATCAGTCCAAATGCCGGGATAAGATAAAGTACATACGATTCCATATAAATCACTTACTATTTATTGTTTACAAACTTTGATTCAAGGCGCAAAAATAGAAAAAAACACAAGTTTGACACTCTTTTTAACATAAATATTGTAGTTCATATATTAGAAATATCTTTTTTCATAAAACTATTCGACAAATGTGGCTTTATATATTTTTCATCAACCTCCAGTCAGTCAATATCAAAATGATCTCGGACCAAAATAAAGCAGTAGTGTAATTATTCAGAGTGCAACAATAAATTTACCGGGGAAAAGTACGTTTCATCATTCTTAAAAAGTGCTCAGCCAATAATCTATCCATTTAACCGAAAATAAAAATCACAAGCAAAAAAAGGAAAATAATTTTCTTTTCTTTGCGATCACAAACAATAATTACATAATTATGAAGAGAATATTTGTTCTGATAATATCAGTAATAACCCTTTTGCCAACAGGAGCAAAAGCGGATGAGGGAATGTGGCTTCCGATGTTTATCGAGCGTCTTAACTACGTTGACATGCAAAATGAAGGATTGAAACTAACTCCGAAAGAGATATACGACGTAAACAATTCAAGTATTAAAGACGCCATTGTAAACTTTGGAGGTTATTGTACAGGAGAGGTGATTTCCGATCAGGGTCTGATTCTTACAAACCACCATTGCGGATACAGTACCATTGCTGAATTATCTACCGAGGAACACGATTACTTAACTGATGGTTTCTGGGCTCATGACAAGTCTGAAGAACTTAAACCAGAAAAACTTTTTGTTTCATTTCTTGTAAGAATGGAGGATGTGACTAATGATATCCAAAGTCAATTGGGAGATATTGACGAAAAGTCACGGGAAGAAAAAATAAAACAACTGAAGCAAGATATAATTAAACAAAAAACTGAAGGAACTAATTTTCGTGCAGAAATAAAAGACTTCTATAAAGGTAATGAGTTTTATCTTTTCATATATCAGGACTATCACGATGTACGTTTAGTAGGAACTCCACCTTCATCAATTGGTAAATTTGGAGGAGATACAGACAACTGGATGTGGCCACGTCATACCGGTGACTTCTCAATATACAGAGTTTACGGTGACAAGGATGGTAATCCTGCGGAATATTCTAAGGACAATGTTCCTTTAAAACCAAAACACCATCTGCCAATAAACCTTAACGATAAAAAAGAAGGTGATTTTGCAATGGTATTGGGGTACCCCGGATCCACAAAGAGATATCTTCCTTCATGGGGTGTTGAACAGGCTATTGATGTAGAATATCCGGCTCACATAAAAATAACCGAGGCAAAACTGAAGATTATGAAAAGGTATATGGACGGATCTGACAAAATCCGAATCGATTATGCCAGCTCATATGCCGGAATCGCAAATTACTGGAAAAACCGTATAGGAATGATCAAAGCCCTGACAAAACTAAATACGGTTAGTAAAAAACAGGATATTGAAAAACAGTTTACAAATTGGGTAAATTCAGATTCTTCAAGGAAAGAAAAATACGGAGATGCTCTGCAGTTATTCCAAAAGTATTATACAGAAACAAATGATTATATAAAATCATATACCCTATTACGAAACGGAGCCCTTAGAAAAAGAAGGGACCTAGCTAAATTTGTAATAGAGATGGATGAAAGCCTGGCAAACTACACCGAGGGTGATAATGCAAAACGAGCTGAAATGCGTACTGAGTTGGAAGAAAAAATAAATACTTTCTTCGACAAGCACAACATGGATCTGGAGAAAGAGGTTTTAGCTGTTCAGTTGAACATATACTCTTCTGACGCTTCAAAAGAATACCAACCAAGTTCATTCGTACAGCTTACTGAAAAACAAGATGGAGATTTCACAAAATATACTGAAAAAATGTTCGCTAAATCCATCTATGTTAACAAGGGGAAATTGGAAGATTTTCTGGATAAACCTAATTTGAAATACATCGAAAATGATAAACTAGGTAATCTATTTACAACTCTTTCTGATCACATGGATGAAATGAAAGCGGGGGTTGAGCCTTTAGAATACAAAAAGAAAGAAGCTTACCGTCTGTTTTTGGCAGGATTAAGGGAAATGAATCCCGACAAAGCCTATGCACCGGATGCAAACTTTACAATGCGATTAACTTACGGACAAGTACTTCCCTATGATGTTCGTGATGCTGTAAAGTACAATTTCACTACTACTATTGAAGGTATAATGCAAAAAATGGATAATTCCGACCCTGAATTTGTTGTTCCCGAAAAACTTGTAGAGCTATACAATGCAAAAGATTACGGTCAATACGCAAATTCGAAAGGAGAACTTATAGTAGGGTTCTTATCAGACAACGATATCACGGGTGGCAACTCAGGTTCTCCTGTAATTGACGGGAACGGAAATCTTATAGGTACCGCTTTCGACGGAAACTGGGAAGCCATGAGTGGAGATATAGAATTTGAAGAAAACTTACAACGTACTATTTCTGTTGATATCCGTTATACTCTTTTCATCATAGATAAATTTGCAGGGGCAAAGAATCTTATTGATGAGATGACGATTATTAAGAACTAATAATATTAATTGAAAACGAGGCCATCATTTTGAGCGAAGGCCTCGTTTTTTTTTATTACTTAATCCATAAATTAAAACAACTCACCGGTACTTGTACTGTTTCTTAGCTTACCTAAATGCTTATAAGCTAAATCGGTTACCTCTCTGCCCCTTGGAGTCCTTACCAAATATCCTTCCTGTATCAGGAAAGGCTCATATACTTCTTCGATAGTACCCCCATTTTCAGACACGGCAGTTGCCAAAGTATTTATACCTACAGGTCCGCCTTTAAACTTGTCAATAATAGTTGTAAGGATCCTGTTATCCATCTCATCCAATCCGTTTTTATCAACATTTAAAGCTTTTAAGCCAAAGCGAGATATTTCAATATCGATATTTCCATCACCTTTTATCTGGGCGAAGTCTCTGATTCTTCTCAATAATGAATTTGCAATACGTGGAGTTCCCCTGCTTCTTCCTGCTATTTCAAGTGCTGCCCTCTGATCTATCGGAACTTTCAAAATTCCTGCACTTCGTTCCACTATATGGCTTAATAATTCAGAATTGTAATACTGTAAACGCGAATTTATTCCAAAACGGGCACGCATTGGAGCAGTTAACAAACCTGATCTGGTAGTTGCTCCAATAAGAGTGAAAGGATTTAAATTAATCTGAACACTTCTTGCATTAGGACCGGATTCGATCATAATATCAATCTTATAATCCTCCATTGCCGAATACAAATACTCCTCAACAACAGGGCTTAAACGGTGTATTTCATCTATAAACAACACATCCCGTTCTTCAAGGTTAGTAAGTAACCCAGCAAGATCACCCGGTTTATCCAAAACAGGACCGGAAGTAACCTTTATTCCTACTCCCAATTCATTTGCTAAAATATAAGCAAGAGTAGTTTTTCCAAGTCCTGGAGGACCGTGGAGCAAAACATGATCAAGAGCATCATCGCGCAAATTAGATGCCTTAACAAAAATTTCAAGATTATCTAATATAGCTTCCTGTCCGGCAAAATCACCAAAACTCAAGGGCCTTAAAGCTCTTTCGTAATCATGCTCCTCCTGCTCAAAACTTTCTCCTGATGCGTCTAAATTCTCGTTCATTAATTTTATTTTTTTGGGTTTTTGATATTACCTGTCGCTATAATCTTTATCCGATACAACTAAAGTATTTGCTATAACATCGTACAAGCCCCTGTTCTTTTTGTCAAAAACAACCCACAAAGCCAAAAACGGGAAAGCTGAAAGGATAATTATTTTCAAAACATTTCTTTTAAAAGCTGTTTCACCGTCCAAAGGTTCTCCTATTACATTTCCTACTTTTATTTTCATCAAATGTTTACCAAATGTACCACGCCATGGTGTAGTTTCTGAATATGCACTATATAGTCCCCAAATTACAATAACGATTAAATTAATATAATTTGTATACTTTATAAAGGCAGGATTTAACGACTCTATGCTCAGACTCCCCGACCTTCCTAGTTCCAGATACTCATCAAACAGCACAGAGTATCTTGTAAAACCAATAAATAAAGAATACACTAAAAATGATATAGGAATAATATCAATTAAATATGCTACTAACCTCTTCAACTTTGGTGCAACATAAATCGTCTTTACTTTAACTTCCATATTTAATTTTAAAATTCATGCCTGCCTTTCGGCTGAATGGCAAAAGTAAGATAAATTATTTTTCTATTGGAAAATCTTTACTTACTGCTCTAAAGCATAACCCACCGGAACTTATAGCAGGAGAAAAACCACCGCCAATCACCCAAGCTCCTGTAAAATACAAGTTATTGATCAAGTCTGATTTTACTTTTGGCTTTTTTAAAAACTGTTTTGGTGTCGGGGCAAAACCATAAGCTGTACCTTCATCTGTTTGCAAATACCTTTTCATTGTCTTTGCAGTTCCAACCTCATAGAATTCTATATGATCCCTGATATTCGGATAATCTACTTCCAGTACATCCAAATATCTCTCTGCCAACAACTTTTTCTTTTCCGAATATTCCTCTTCAGACAGATTTTGCCAATCTTTCAAATAATCAATAGAACAAAATACGCCAAATGATTTATCATCTGATGTTAGTTGGGAATCTATCTGAGAATAGTCTACAAAAATAAAAGCCCGATCTGTGATATCTTCCTTCAAATTTTTATGATAAGAATCTATATCGATAGCCTGCCCAAAATAAAAATTAGAATAAGGACGTTTGCCGTAAATACTTTTTACATTATTCTTAAAGCCAATATATACCGTTAATAGAGAGTTTCCGATTATTTTATTGTTTTCATAATCAACCCCTGCCATTCTATAGGTTTGCATCGGTGAGGCATTTGAAATAATAACATCACTTACTATTTCTTCATCAACCTTTTTTCGGGTAAAGCTCACAATCTTTTTTTCAGCTCTTTCAGAAATTCTAAAAACATTAGCTTTTGTTATAACCTCTCCGCCATTATCTGAAATCACCTTTGCCAAGTAGTTGGAAAGTTTCTGGCTTCCTCCTTTAATAAACCATCCGCCGCCCGTAAAATAAGAATTTTGTCCCAGTGAATGATAAAGAAAACTAAAGGTATCTACATAATCGTGATAATAACCAATATTACTATTCAGCAGAAGTTTCAGCTGTTCATTCTCAATTATCGAATCCATTACTTCCCGGGTTGACTTATCACGATACTTAGAAACATTAGGAAATAAAAAAGGAAACAATGGATATTGCCACCACTTTATTCTAATTAAACTCCTAAACTCCTTGGCTATATCAGATATAAGTTTAAAATACTTTCTTATTCCCGTTTCCTGATCCGGAAATTTTTCTATCAATGCCTTTATTGCATCTTCTGCTTTTCCAGGCATAACAAAATCTAAAGTGTCAGTTTTAGTGCGAAAAAATTCCGGCACTTCTTCAAATTCAAGCTCATCATAAACACCAAGCGATTCAAATATTTTCTTTTTGCCCGAATCTGTATAAAGTCCATCCAACTCATGTAAGCCCACTTCACACGTATATCCCTTCCTCTTAAAAGCAGATGCGGCACCGCCAACTACATTGTGCTGTTCGAGTACAGTAACTTTATATCCAGCCTTTGCCAGCAATGCTCCGGATGTTAAACCTCCAAGCCCTGAACCTATAATACATACATCAGCCATAACTTATTTTTTTAGGAATATTTCTTTTAGCTTTAATTCTAACCTTTCATCATGCAAATCCTTAGCTATAATCCTACCATCTTTATCCAACAGAATATTATAGGGAGTATTCGGCACCTTGAAAATATCTGCTGTTCCAATGGTATCGAGTAGTTGAGTAAATAAAAGTTTATCCTCTTTCACAACCAGTTCCCAAATTTCCTGATCAAATTCATCTTCCATGTTTATCCCCAATATTTCAAACTCAAATTCCCTATAACTATTATACAGCTCTGCAACTTTTGGATTTTCCCGGCGGCAATAAGAACACATTGGTGACCAGAAATTTAACAACACAAATTTCCCTTTAAAATCTTCAAGAGTAACATTTTCTCCATTAATATCAGGCAAAATAAATCCGGGTGCCTGAGCTCCAATTGCTGTTTTAGCCATCTCGTTTAATACTAATTCCAGATTTTTTGAAAACAATGAAAGCTTTACTTTTTCTGACAACTTATCATAAGAAGATTTTAAAGTATTATAGTCATCATAAGCTGTTATCTGATATAATGCCCAGGCTGACAAATCAGAATCCGGGTGTTTGTTTGCAAAATCTAAAAACAAACTGCTTTTTCTTGATTCGTTTGCAAATAAATCTTCTTCCAGTTTTATATAACCTACACTATCATTATCTAATACAGCCAATTGATACTCCAGATTGATTACCTGGCTTTCCTTTTCTATCAAAGCATAATCACTCATCAACCTAGCAAAAAGATCATGAGATTCTGATCCGATGATTTTAACATCTTTGAGACTGTCGATATTACCATTCAGGTAAATATCAGAATTATCCAGGAATATTTTAATAAACTTTTTCTGATCATAAATTGGAACTAAAAACCGGAAATCTTCCTGTTTTAATTCTGAGGCTTTATAAACAAATTGATTGGAACTAACATTTATAGTATCAAGATAAACAGGTTTGCCGTTTTTAATTTTGGCATATATCAGATCTCGTGAATTCAGTCCGTCAATACTTCCTTCGATAAGAAAAGTATCTGGAGCATCCCCCTGACAGCTCCAAAAAATAACAAAAATAAGGTATCGTAATTTTTTCATCATAGTCAGCTCTAATTGGATTCTCGTATGCTTCATATCCAAAACTACAAAAAAGGTAATAAACCACATTACTTTGTAATTATATAATAAAGACTACTACAATAATATTCGACTGAGAGATTCTACCCAACATGATTATTTTGGTTGGGAATAATTCAATCTAAAAAGATTACACACACAATGGTTTAACTATGAAAAAGGGGCCTAAAAAAGGCCCCTTCGATATATTAACAATAATCTATTAAACAGATAAAACTGTTTACCTATGTTCAATATTGTAATAATGATAATGCTCCGATTCCTTTAGCATCGGATGTCCTTTTGCAAGCAATCCGCGCTTGGCCAGGTTTCTTTGTGTACAAAAAATAAACAAACCGAAGAAGCCAAGGAAAGACCCAATCTCTACTACACCAAAACTCCACTGACTACCAACTGATCCCGGCATAATCATTACGAATAAATCTATGTAGTGACCAACTATCAATACCAGTCCCGTCACAACCATATACGGGAAATAACTTTTTTTGGCCGAATCCATTATTATCAATAATGGGAAAGCAAAATTCATCGCTACCATTGTGAAAAAAGGAATTTTATAGTCTTCGAATCTCGCTATATAATAAGTTACCTCTTCCGGTATGTTCGAGTACCAGTAAAGAAGGAATTGGGAAATCCAAAGGTATGCCCAGAATATAGACAGTCCGAACATAAACTTCCCTAAATCGTGAATATGGGAAGAATTTACAAACTCCAAATATCCCTGAGACTTTAAATATATTGTTACCAACGCTATCATTGAAACTGCCGATACAAACATTCCTGAGAACACATACCAACCAAACAATGTAGAGAACCAGTGAGGATCAACACTCATCACCCAATCCCATGCTCCAGTTGACGATGTTACACCGAAGAATACTGTAAATATTGCAGCAACTTTAAAGGCTTTATTATAAGGTTTATAATCACCCGCAGTTTCTTGTTCTAATGAATATTTCTTGATTAAGAAAAGAGCTAAAATCCATCCTCCAAGATAAACAACTGCTCTGATCAGGAAGAATGCTACATTTAGGAAACCTGATTTACCATCGATGATTGAATCGTAGTTCTCAGAATCAGGGTCAACTAAACTGGCATCCATCCAATGGAAAATATGATGCAGGTGCAATCCCCCAGCCACCAGTATTAGAAAAACTATCAATCCTCCCAATATCATATACGATGACATAGCTTCCATTACCCTCAGTAAAACAACCGACCAACCCGCTTGTCCAATATATTGAACTGCCATAAAGAACATTGTTCCTACAGCAATAAACAGAAAAAATAACGCCGCAACATACATTGCTGACCAGGGTCTGTTTTTTTGCTGATGATATATGTGCTCGGCATGAGCCTCATCGTGATGATCGTTTACTTTTGTCACCGCTTCACTGCCATCATCATGTTCAGTATCTACCTGCTCCATTTGGTGCTTTACATCTTCTACAGACGAAGGTGTAGTCATAAACCCAAATGCCAGCGACAATATTCCTACTGCCATTAAAACAAATGACAGAGTTTTAAGATTTTTTGAAATTTTATACATCTGATATTTATTTTAATTGACTTCTAAGTTTCAAAACATGCCCTGTTACTTTCCATCTTTCCTCCGATGTTAACTGAGAAGCATGCGACCCCATCATATTTTTACCATAAGTCATTACGTGGAAAATGCTTCCTTCGGTAATATTTGGCAATCTGGAAGGGGCATAAGACGGTACTCCAAGAAATTTCTCGTTTTGTACAAGTTTACCCTGTCCGTCACCACTAATACCATGACACGAAATACAATAAATATTATACAAATCTTCGCCTTGTTTATCTGTTTTCTCAGTTGCAGTAATTGGCGATTTTAAATTCTCTAATGCATATTGATAACCTTCGTTAGTATCAGGTATTCCATAAGGAACATATCCTCTTTTTACAGTCCCTTCAACCGGTATTCGTGCTTCCATATTATTCACTCCGTTAGGATCTTCAGAATATGGTTCATAAGCTATTGAATAATACATATTAGGCATAAATATGGTTTCCGGTTCTCGCTGAACTTCATCAGAAGAGCTACATGAAGTAAATCCCAGCAAAAGAATTAAAGATGCCGCAGGAACCTTAAACCAAAGTTTCTTCCCTTTATCTTTCTTAATCTCTTTCACATTAACCTCTATAGCTCCCGCTTCTTTTAGAGTTGTTTCCAGCTCTGTAGAATCACCTTCAACCATAAATTCCATTAGAAATTTATCATCAGTTGTTCTTGGGTCGGGACTTCCACCTTTCCTTCCAGGGAATAGTTTGTTTTTAAAAAAGTACGTAATCACCATTAAGTGAGCTGCAAAAAACACTGTAAGCTCGAACATAATCGGAACAAATGAAGGCATATTTTCACCCCATGTAAAACTTGGCTTACCTCCAATATTTTGAGGCCAGTCGAAAATCATCATATACCAGGTCATCCAAATGGCAAAACTTAACCCTATGGCTCCATAAATAAATGACGCGTATGCAATTCTGGTAGGCTTAAGCCCCATAGCTTTATCAAGTCCGTGAATAGGAAACGGAGTATAGATCTCATCTATCTCAAATCCTTTCTGACGAATGGTTTTTACTCCATTCATCAATATATCGTCGTCGTCAAACAATCCGTGTATTAATTTCTTACTCATGTTTGTGTAACTTTTTTTGGCTTTCGCCTGATGATTTCAAAATCGTTTTCAACTCAGCCTGAGCAATTACAGGGAAAGTACGAGCATAAAGCAGGAACAACACAAAGAAGAATCCGATTGTTCCAATAAAAATCGCTATGTCAACGAAGGTTGGAGAGAACATCGACCATGATGACGGTAAGTAATCTCTGTGAAGCGATGTTACAATAATAACAAAACGTTCGAACCACATACCTGTATTTACAATAATCGATAAGAAAAATGTAAACATAACACTTGTTCTGAGTTTCTTAAACCACATCAGCTGCGGAGACACAACATTAAATGTCATCATTGACAAGTATGCCCACCAATAAGGACCTGTTGCCCTGTTCAGAAATGCATATTGCTCATATTCTACTCCTGAGTACCAGGCCATAAATAACTCTGTAATATATGCTACCCCAACAATAGATCCCGTTAGCATGATGATAATATTCATCATCTCGATATGCTGTATGGTAATATAACTCTCGAGGCTAACAACCTTTCTCATTATTATAAGCAATGTTTGAACCATTGCAAATCCGGAAAAAATTGCTCCGGCAACAAAATAAGGAGGGAATATGGTTGTATGCCACCCCGGAATAACCGATGTAGCAAAATCCATCGATACTATGGTGTGTACCGAAAGTACAAGAGGAGTAGCTAAACCGGCCAACACCAAAGAAACCTCTTCGAAACGTTGCCAGTGTTTAGTTTTTCCACTCCAACCAAAACTCATTACCGTATAAATATGTTTTGTAAATGGTTTAATTGCTCTGTCTCTTATCATTGCAAAATCAGGGATTAAACCTACATACCAAAATACTGTAGACACCGAGAAATAAGTTGAAATTGCAAATACATCCCAAAGAAGTGGTGAATTAAAATTCACCCATAACGATCCAAAATTATTAGGGAAAGGGAAAACCCAATAAGCCAACCAGGGACGTCCCATGTGAAGTAATGGGAATATTGCAGCCTGAATAACCGCAAAAATTGTCATTGCCTCGGCAGATCGGTTTATAGACATACGCCACTTCTGGCGGAACAATAAAAGTACTGCTGATATCAAAGTACCGGCGTGACCGATACCTACCCACCAAACGAAGTTAGTAATATCCCATGCCCAACCTACTGTTTTATTAAGCCCCCAGGCCCCAATACCTTCACCTATTGTATAGGCCATGGCACCAAGTCCCCAAAGAAAGGCCAGTGTAGCAATACTGAAAGCAAACCACCACATCTTATTGGCTTTGCCTTCTACCGGAGCAGCCACATCTTTGGTAACATCGCTATACGATTTATTACCTAATACTAATGGCTCTCTTATATCTGATTCATAATGCATATCCAGTATAATTATGAGTTTTTATTTCTAATTTTTGTTTGATACATAACATTTGGCTTCGTACCAACCGACTCTAACAAATAGTACTTTCTGTCGTCGTGTAATGGTTCCTGAATACCTGATTTTTCATCATTTATATCACCAAATACCATTGCATCCGACGGACAGGCCGATGAACATGCAGTCTGTATATCAATATCCTCCAACTTACGACCTTCTTTCTTGGCGTTAAGAATTCCTGCCTGTGTAATTTGAATACACATAGAACATTTTTCCATAACACCTCTGGAACGAATAGCCACATCAGGATTCAATACCATTCTACCTACTTCATCATTCATATAATAGTTGAACTCTTCGTTTTCTGCATATTGGAACCAGTTGAAACGACGCACTTTGTATGGACAGTTATTTGCACAATACCTAGTACCCACACAACGGTTGTATGCCATTTGGTTTTGTCCCTGACTACCATGAGAAGTTGCAGCAACCGGACAAACAGTCTCACATGGAGCGTGATTACAGTGCTGACACATCACAGGCTGAAAAACCACTTCAGGATTCTCTGAAGCAATTTCCATTTTATTGTACATCTCAACAGATCCGCTAACACCTGTCAGACCTTCTTCTTTGGCCTTTTCCTTGCTCATGTCGGAGGAATAGTAACGGTCAATACGCAACCAATGCATATCTCTTGAACGTCTGACTTCTTCTTTACCTACAACAGGAACATTATTTTCTGCGTGACAGGCAACAACACATGCAGCACAACCCGTACATGCATTCAGATCGATAGAAAGATTAAAATGATGTCCGATACTACTATCGTATTCGTCCCAAAGATCTATTTTAGAAACCGGTTGTTTTCCTTTGTGAGTTTCCAAAGCCACAACAGGGTTCCACTCTTCTCTATCTTTATTTTTGTAAATATCGAAAGTAGTTTCCTGCACAACATCTCTATCCATCATAGTATGATGAAGCTGCACACAGGCGAATTCATGCTCTCCCTCTACTTTTTCTACACTTACATTATTAACATATTTATTAAAAGTTCTGTAAAGCGTATAAGCATTTACACCGGTTTTCATTTCTTCCTTTACTCCTTCTATTCGCCCGTAACCCAATGCCAATCCCAATGTTCCGAAGGCTTGTCCGGGTTGAATAAATACCGGAAGAGTGATTGAAACATTACCGGAAGTAAGTTTAACAATATCACCGTTCAATGCACCGTTTGATTCATTCCAATTCGTTAACTCTAATTCTTCCGCCTGCTTTGGAGAAACTGTTAAATAGTTATCCCATGAAGTTCTGGTAATTGGATCAGGAAGTTCCTGCAACCAGGGATTGTTAGCCATTTCTCCGTTACCCATACCTGCTTTAACATATAGCTCTAACTCCAGTCCTTTGGAATCCTTAAACTGTTTTTGGGCAGACTTTGCTACAGAATTCATATCAGGCTCATTAACTTGAGGCATTTCACTTGTGCTATCAACACTAAACACCCCGTCATGAACTGTTTGATTCCAACTTGCTCCTAACTTCTGACTTAATATATTAGCTGTCCAGTTCTTTTGCATGAAAGAATAAAAATCTTCCGAAGCCCCTATCCATTTCAACAAATTATCCTGAAACTGACGTGTATCGTACAAGGGCCGAATAGTCGGCTGCATCAATGAATATTCTCCTTCTACCGGCATTGCATCTCCCCAGTTCTCTAACGAATGCTGTGATGGAAGATTAAAATCCATAAGCTTAGCGGTCTCATCTATAAATTGTGACATTGAAAGCTTAAGCTGAACTTTCTCCGATCCTTTTACAAATTCAGCTGAATTAGCTAGCGAGTAAACGGGATTTACATTATATGCCAATAAAGCTCCAATTTTCCCTGAATTCATATCCTGAATCAACTGTTGAACAGCTTTATCATTTCCTTCCTTTACATACACAGGCTTGTCAACACCCATAGCTTTACTTTGCAATGCAAGATTTATCTTCATTGCTAATATCTGCATATTTTTATCGTTACTGCCTGTAACAACCAGAGCCTTATCCCCGGCCTTCTTTAACTCTTTTGCAATAGTTTTTAATTGTGCATCAATAGGTGTTTCTTTGGAGCTAAGCTTTTCTCCGGTAATCAATCCATAAAGAGTAATTAAAGCATATGTTTGCTCTGATGGCTTGATAGCATATCTGTCATCGGCGTTTGCTCCTGCAAGCGACATGTTTGACTCTATCTGAATATGACGTGACATTTGCTCCTGATTGGGCTTTCTACCGACCGCATATCCTTTTTCATATCCTCCGCCAAGCCAATCTCCCAGAAAATCAGCACCAAAAGAAACTATAACTCTTGCCTCTGAAAACTTGTACAACGGTAATGCCCGTTTTTCATACAGTGTTTCGTAGGCATCTAAAGCACCCGAACTGGAAACAGCATCATAAGAAATATGCTTTGCAGAAGGGTATTTTTCCGTGAATTTGGCGATAACCTCATCAGTTGACGGACTAAACATCGATGGTGTTAATATCGCTATTTGTTTATCCCCAACAGCATTTAACCCCATTATCACATCCGAATCAACAGAACTCCACGAAATTTCCTCTCCCTTTTTTTGAGGAGACTTTAACCTGTTACTATCATATAACGAAAGTACGTTTGCCTGGATTCTTGTATTTGTCGTTCCGTAAAACTTAGCCATAGAGTTTGGCTCTATTCTTATAGGCCTTCCTTCTCTGGCTCTTACCAATACACTTGCAAAATCATGACCATCTGATATTGTGGTTGCATAATAATCGGCCGTTCCTGGAGTAATACTGTCTGGTTTTACAACGTAAGGTATAGATTTTACAACAGGCCCCTCACAAGCAACCAAAGAAGCTGCAGCAGTACTAAACCCAATATATTTCAAAAAGTCTCTTCGAGTTGTTGATCCCGATTCTAATGTTTCTTTATCTCCTAAAAAATCATCCGTCGGTATTTCTTCAACAAATTCTCTGTCCCGAAGGTCTTTCATGATCTGACTTTCATCGTTCAGATCTTCAATTCCTTTCCAATATTTTTTTTGTGACATTCTTTTCAATTTTAGTAGTGACACTTACCACATTCTAATCCACCCATCATACTTACTGTTAGCTTCTGAGTACCGTACTTAGCCGCCAACTGTTTATGTATTTCCTGGTAATAGTCGTTTCCTGCCATCTTTATCTCTTCAGTTTTATGACAGTCAACACACCATTCCATTGTTAGAGGACTATATTGATATAGTTCCTCCATCTCCTCAACCGGACCATGGCAATCCTGACATTCAAGGCCTCCAACGGTTACGTGTTGTGAGTGATTGTAGTAAACGAAATCCGGAAGGTTATGAATTCTAACCCATTTAATCGGTTTTTGTTCGTAACCTTCGATATATGAATTTGTTGCCGGATCGAAACCTATTGCATCATAAATTTTTGCAATTTCTTCTTTCCCAGTATTTTCTCCTTCCTGAATAAGTTTGTGACAATTCATACAGACATTTGCAGACGGAATTCCGGAAGTTTTACTTGTTCGTGCACTCGAATGACAATACTCACAATCAATTTCCTGATCGCCCGAATGTACCTTATGCGAAAAAGCAATTGGTTGAATAGGCTGATAACCCTTATCAACACCTACTCCTAAGCCCCATTCCCAAAAGGCATATGTAGCTCCAATCGATACAAGAAGAACAACTACTATTGCTATAGAATTGTTTTTTGCCAAATAAGTTAAATAAGCAAATACCTCGCTTACATAGTTCCCCTGTTCTGTTCGATTGATTTGAAGTAGCGTAGACTTCAGACGGAATAATATTACCGTCAACAGAATGACAATAAAAATAATTCCAATAAGTACCTCGGCATAATAGTCTTTCACTTTTTCTACCGTCTCGGTCTCAGCAACAGCTTCTTCAGCCTTCTTCTCCTCAAAAATTGCAGGATCTGCATCAGCATAAGCCATTATATCGGCTATATCCTGATCCGAAAGGTTTGGAAACGGAGTCATTGGTACCTTATTGTACTCTTCAAAAATAGCTACTGCATCTGCATCACCACTCTCTATTAGTGCGGCACTGTTTCGTATCCAGTCCTGTAACCATTTTTGATCTCTATTAGCAGCAACACCTTTCAAAGGCGGACCTATTAGTCTCTGCTCTAATTTGTGACAGGCTGCGCAATTCGCATTAAAAAGCGTTTTCCCATTTTTAGCATCACCTTCCTGTGCATAGGTCGACAATGCAAACAAAAAAGAAAAAACCACACTTAATACCATACGGCCTGATAGTGAATTGTAAAGGTTCTTCACTTCTTTCATTAGTAGTTAAAATTAAATTTTAGGTTGTTTTGGTTAAACTCTTTTAATATTATGATATTTTTCAGGTCTATTCCTGATAAACAACATGCTTACAAAAATATAATTTTCGTTTAATTAATAGCTGATGATGAATCTGTTTATGTAATTTATAATCGTTCTAAACTAGAATGACATCACTTTAAGACAGTTACACTATTTTTAGGCTAAACTAAGCAATAATAAATGAAAATATAGCATTCCAAAATAATAAAAGACAAACTAGTCCTAATAGCAATATAATCAGTTCATTTCATTCAAAATTGAATAATATATTTAACTTTGACCAAATGATAATTATTAAAAATAATATGATGGTGAACAGAACTTTTTTCTTTATTGTAGCAATGTTAGGGTTAAGCTTATCGATGAGAGCTCAAGATTCAAACTTCTTCGAATCTAAAAATGACACAACAGCTTTTGTACAAATAATACAAGATCCTGATATAAATACTATCAATAAACTTTACAAGGAAGCAAGTTCCTCAGATACTATAGTGGATGGATTTAAAATTCAGGTATATTACGGAAACAGAAAAAAAGCCTCTGAAAAAATAATTGAATTTAAAGAGTTATATCCGGATATTGAAGCGAACCTGATTTATGAAGAACCAAACTTCAAGGCTGTAGTAGGTAAATATTACAGGAAGCTGGATGCTGACAGGGATCTGCAAAGGATAAAGAAAAAGTTTAACGATGCTTTTATAATCAGAAATAAGATTAGTAAGTAAAAAGAAACACCACTAATCCATTCTATTTTACTTATTTAATTAAAGATTAAGAAATAGAGCCTGCCCTCCTGACTGCCTGTCTAACCGATTTAGCCAGATAGAAGTCATGAGGGCAGGCTTCATTTTTTAACACTTCTGAGCAAGCCTGATTATAATAAAGATATTGTCAAAAAAAAAACACGAACACGGTTGTTGAGTAACATTCCTTAGTAACAGTCTGAAAATAGACATGGATATAAAATGTACTATATCCCACTAAAAACATCTGATAATACATCATAAAAAAGGCCGCTGAAACAGCGGCCTTAATATAATTTTATGTTTAAGAATTAAAGTTTCTTACGAACCTCAACTTCCTGATAGGCTTCGATAATATCTCCGACCTTGATATCGTTATACTTTTCGATGTTCAATCCACACTCATAGCCTTTAGCTACTTCTTTAACATCATCCTTAAATCGTTTCAACGATCCAAGAGATCCTGTGTGAACAACTACTCCATCACGAATAATTCTAATATTACTGTTGCGGAATACTTTACCACTTAGAACCATACAACCGGCAATTGTACCAACTTTAGAGATTTTGAATGTCTCTCTAACTTCCACATTACCTGTAACTTCTTCTTTTACTTCTGGAGAAAGCATTCCTTCCATCGCATCTTTCAACTCTTCAATAGCATCGTATATAATAGAGTATGTTCTAATATCAATACTTTCACGATCTGCAATCTGACGAGCATTACCTGAAGGACGAACCTGGAATCCAATAATAATTGCATCGGAGGCTGTTGCCAACAATACATCTGATTCTGTAATCTGACCTACTGCCTTATGAATAATATTAACGTGAATCTCTTCAGTAGACAACTTCTGTAATGATGCAGAAAGTGCTTCAACAGATCCATCCACATCACCTTTAAGAATAACGTTAAGTTCTTTAAAGTCACCTATTGCGATACGACGACCAATCTCGTCAAGCGTAATGTGTTTCTGAGTTCTTACACTCTGCTCACGTTGCAATTGAGTACGACGAGCGGCAATTTGTTTAGCTTCTCTTTCGTCTTTAAAGATATTGAATTTGTCACCGGCCTGAGGTGCTCCATCCAATCCTAAAATTGACACGGGTGTTGATGGTCCGGCTTCTTTTATAGTTTTTCCGCGTTCGTTGAACATCGCTTTTACTTTACCGCTATTTTTACCGGCAAGCATATAATCTCCAATCTTCAATGTACCTCCATTTACCAACAAAGTAGTTACATATCCGCGTCCTTTATCAAGAGATGCTTCAACAACTGTTCCCACAGCTCCTTTATTTGGATTAGCTTTCAGATCAAGCATTTCAGCTTCTAAAAGAACCTTCTCCATCAATTCATCAACACCTGTTCCCACTTTCGCAGAGATTTCGTGTGATTGAATTTTACCTCCCCAATCTTCTACCAATAAGTTCATTTGAGACAATTGCTCCTTAATCTTATCAGGATTAGCATGAGGCTTATCAATTTTATTTATTGCAAATACAATTGGTACTTCTGCAGCCTGGGCATGTGCAATAGCTTCTTTTGTTTGAGGCATTACATCATCATCGGCAGCAACAACAATAATTGCAATATCTGTTACCTGCGCACCACGAGCACGCATTGCCGTAAAGGCTTCGTGACCCGGAGTATCTAGGAATGTAATTTTCTGCCCGCTATCTAATTGTACTCCATATGCACCAATATGCTGAGTAATTCCTCCGGATTCCCCGGCTATAACATTTGCATGACGCACATAATCAAGAAGTGATGTTTTACCGTGATCAACGTGTCCCATCACTGTTACGATCGGTGCTCTAGGTAATAAATCTTCTTCTTTATCATCTTCCTCGTGTACAGCTTCTTCAAGTTCAGCACTTACGAATTCTGTTTCAAATCCGAACTCTTCAGCAACAATAGATAATGTTTCAGCATCAAGTCTCTGGTTCATGGTAACCATGATACCAAGAGTCATACATGATGATATAACTTCGTTAATAGAAACATCCATCATAGTAGCAAGTTCCATCACTGTTACAAATTCAGTAACTTTTAATGTACTTTTTTCTGCTTCCTGTTTTGCTAATTGTGCATCTGTCTGCTCACGTCTGTCATCACGTTTCTGACGACGATATTTAGCTCCTTTAGATTTTGAACCCTTTCCGGTTAACTTATCTAAAGTTTCTTTTATTTGTTTAGAAATTTCTGCTTCTGTAGGCTCAGCCTTAACAACTCTTGCCCCTCTGCCTTTTTGTGGTCTCTTTTTATTCGCATTTGGTCCTCTTTGACCTGGACCTTTTTGTCCACCTTGTGCACCAGGACCTTTTTGTCCGGGTTTCTGACCACCTTTTCCCTGACCTTTATCTCCGCCGGGCTGGTTCTGAGCTTTTGTAGCATCAACAGCTCCCTTCTTTATTCTACGACGACGCTTTTTATTTGCATCACCGCCTTTCTTAGGGTCAGCTTTTTTCGGATCCTTCTTCTTAGGTTTATTGAACTGTGAAAGATCAATCTTTTCACCTGTAAGTTTAGGTCCGCTTAATTTTGCGTAATTAGTCTCAAGTTTTTCAGAAGTTTCCGGTGTAGCAGCTGGTTTTTCTTCAACTTGTTCTTTTTTACTATTTTGCTCTTTAGATTGAGTGTCAGACTTAGCTGTAGCCTGATGGCTTGCTTTTTCGATATCGGTATTAGATTTTTTCTTCTTCTTAGAATCAAGATCTATTTTACCAACTTGTTTAGGCTTGGATATAGGTTTAGCCTGTCCTTTTACAACCTCTTTCTCACGTTCCTTCTCCAGAGCTACCATTACCTTACGGCGCTCTTCTTCCTCTTGCTTGCGTTTACGCTCATCAGCTTCTTCTTTTTCAAGAGATTCAATGAGTTTTTCTTTTTCTTTACGCTCGCGTTTTTCTTCAAGCTCTTTATCGCGCTCAGCTCTAATTGCCTCTTTTTCACGACGCTTCTCTTCGCTCACTTCATTAGAAGCTTCTTTCTTTGTTTTATCAGCCTGAAAACCTGATAACAGAACATTATAAACACCCTCGTCGATCTTGACATTAGGATTGGAATCAAGCTCGACTCCTTTTTTCTTTAGGTACTCAAGTGCTCTATCTTTTGAAATATTAAGTTCTCTTAATACTTTTGAGAGCCTCATTTGTTTGCTACCTGCCATATAATAATATTCAATCTATTTTTTTTCTTATACTCTAATTACATCCTCTTCGCCATCGAGGATTAGTCGTCAAATTCCGCATTTAGAATTCCTTTTACCTTCTGAATAGTCTCTTCTTCAAGATCCGTTCTTCTCGCCAATTCTTCAACACTAAGGTTGATTACACTTTTTGCAGTGTCTACGCCAATTTTATAAAATTCATCGATTATCCACTCGTCAATTTCGTCAGAGAAATCTCTTAACTCTACGTCCTCATCCTGTGGTACATCTCTATAAACATCTATCTCATACCCAACCAACTGACCGGCTAATCTGATATTATTTCCTCCTCTACCAATAGCCTTTGAAACTTCTTCCGGTTTTACCCAAACATCAGCTTTCTTTGTTTCCTCGTTGATATCGATTTTAACGACCTTCGCAGGACTCATTGCTCTGGTTATAAATAAGTTTAAGTTACTTGTGTAATTAATTACATCAATATTCTCATTACCTAATTCTCTAACAATTCCATGTATTCTGGCACCTTTCATACCAACACAAGCACCTACAGGATCAATACGGTCATCATAGGACTCGACAGCTACTTTTGCTTTCTCTCCAGGAATACGTACAACTCCCTTAACTGTAATCAAGCCATCGAATACCTCAGGTATTTCCTGTTCAAACAGTTTTTCAAGGAAAACCGTTGATGTTCTCGAAAGTATAATTTGAGGCTTTGTCCCTTTTAACTCTACTTCTTTAATAATAGCTCTGATACTTTCACCTTTTCTGTAATAGTCCGAAGGGATTTGTTGATCTTTTGGCATCACCATCTCATTACCTTCATCATCTATTACAATAACGACATTTGGTCTGATGTGATGAATCTCACCGGTAACAAGATTACCTACAAGTTCTTTAAATTTCTTGTAGAGAATAGTATTGTCGTGATCCATAATTCTTGAACGCAAATTCTGTCCTAACGATAAAATAGCTCTACGTCCTAAATCTATTATTTTCACTTCTTCAGAAACATCTTCCCCAATTTCGAAATCAGGCTCTATCTTCTGCGCATCAGATAAAGACACCTCAGCATTTTCATCTTCCACCTCTCCGTCAGCAACAACGATACGGTTTCTCCATATTTCCAAATCACCTTTATCAGGGTTCACAATTATGTCGAAATTATCATCCGATCCGTATTTTCTTCTTAAAGCAGTTCTGAAAACTTCTTCCAAAATTGCCATTAAGGTAACTCGGTCAATGTTTTTATCTGATTTAAATTCAGAAAACGATTCAATTAATTCACGATTATCCATTGTCTTCTATTAAAATATAATAACCACTTTTGCTACTGCTATGTCGTCAAAGTTAATTTCTTGTTCTTTCTCTACTGTCATTTTACCTTTACCGATGGTCTTAGGCACTCTTTCCTTCCATTTCAAAACAAGTTTGTGTTCGTCAGAAAAGCTTTCCAAAGTACCTTCATACTTATTACCATCAACAGTTTTCACTTTTAGTTTACGTCCGATATTCTTTGAGAACTGACGTGGCAATGTAAGAGAATGTGTAATATCGAACGAAGCAACTTCGAGGGAAAAATCTTCTTCTTCTCTATCCAAATTGTGCTCAATATTTCTACTTACTCTCATACATTCACTAACAGCAACCCCATTATCGCCATCCAAAACAACAGAAATATGGTTACTATCGCTTATATCAAAATCGACAAGGAATAGTTCCTTGTTCAATTCTAAAGCCTCTATTAACAGGCTCTCAACTACCTTTTTATCCATAAACAGGGTATAAAAAGAGGGGACTTTTCGTCCCCTCATCCACCTTTTAAATTCGCTGCAAATATACGAACATATTCCTATAGAGCAAATACTTAGCCTCTAATATTATTCAAATATGATAATCTATTAATAATTATTGCTGAATTAGTGTTGTTTACACTAAAATTTAAACTGAATTACCTACAATGTATCATTTCAGCTTCGCCAACAATTTCCTGTCGATTTTTAATTTTGTCAGGTCATCAGTTCCGGCAATATCAAATGGAATAATAAATTTACATCCATTTTTATAATTAGCACATCCAAAAGCAGTCTTTCCTTTGATAAACTCCTCACTGCCACATTCAGGACACTTATTTTTTTCTTCTACCTTTTCTTCAAATTCAATATTATAAGAATCCGTCAGAACCAAATATCCATTCTTTTTTACTCCATTAAACTTAAATCCCTTTATAAGAGTTGATTTTCCCTTAGAAACAAGAGTTTTTATCTGATTTTTCGATAACTTTTTGTCTAAAAACAGGTAAGGAATCTTAAAATCACAACCCGATTTATATTCATTGCATCCGTACGCACTTTTTCCCTTTATCAAATGTCCTTTTTTACATTTCGGACAGGAAATATCTTCCTCCGCTTTTTTCTTCTTCGGCAAAGGTTTTACATTATCGAAAGACTCTATACGCGGAGAGTAATCAGTTTTTACTTCCTGTACAAGCTGAACAATTAGCTCTTTCATCTCCTTTTTAAATTCCTCAATCGAAAACTCACCCTTCTCTATCAATTTCAGTTTTCTTTCCCACTGTCCGGTAAGTTCAACAGATTTCAGAAGTTCGTTCTTTATGGTTCCGATTAACTGAACTCCCGTTGGAGTAGCTTCAAGTCTTTTTTTGTTTTTTGAAATGTACTGTCTCTTAAACAATGTTTCTATAATTGCAGCACGGGTAGACGGGCGCCCTATTCCATTCTCCTTCATTAATTCCCTTAACTCCTCATCGTCAACCTGCTTTCCGGCAGTCTCCATTGCCCTTAACAGGGTTGCCTCTGAATAATATTTGGGCGGAGAAGTTTTTTTCTCCTGAACTTTTGGAATATGCTCCCCGCTTTCGCCTTCCACAAATTTTGGCATCACCTGTTTGTCTGCAGCATCCGGGGTTGCTGAGCCTGACGAAGCATCTCCCTTATACAGAATTTTCCAGTTCTCCTCCAGAATTTGCTTCCCGGTAGCTTTAAACTTAATATCTTCTACCTCTCCTTTTACCTCTGTATTAGATATAACAGCATCAGGATAAAAAGCCGCAATAAATCTGCGAGCTACAGTATCATAAACATTCCAATCGTCGGCATTAAGATTGTTGGCAACAACACCTGTAGGGACTATTGCGTGGTGATCAGTTATTTTTTTATTGTCGAATATTCTTTTAGGTTTTATTATTTTTTTCTGCAGCAAAGGAGCTGTGAAAGCTTTATAATTCAACAACCCATTCATTATCTGAGGAATTTTTGGATACATATCTTCAGGTAAATACTGAGTATCTACACGCGGATAAGTAACCAGTTTTTTTTCATACAGAGTTTGAATAGTCTTCAATGTATGATCGGCCGAAAAACCAAACTTTTTATTACATTCTACCTGAAGCGAAGTAAGGTCGAATAACTTGGGAGGTGTTTCTTTCCCTTTTTTAATTTTAAACGATGTAACTGTAAATAAACCGGACTTAATTTTCTCTGCAAACTCATCTGCTTTTTCCTTTATCTTAATCTTTCCCTTATCGGAACTAAATAACACATCTCTATACAATGTTTTTAACTCCCAATAAGTTTCCGGTGTGAAATTTTCAATCTCCAGCTGCCTGTTTACTATCAATGCAAGAGAAGGAGTTTGTACTCTCCCAATTGACAAAACATGTTTGGGAGGAGCAAATTTTAAGGTAAAAAGTCTGGTCGCATTAATCCCCAATAACCAATCTCCAATTGCCCTGGATGTTCCCGCTGCATATAAATTATCATATTCTGATTCCTCCTTCAGGCTATCAAACCCTCCTTTTATCGCCTCTTCTGTCAACGAAGATATCCACAGTCTCTTAACAGGGTTAGTGTTTTTTGCCTTAAGTAAAACCCATCGCTGTATTAACTCTCCCTCTATTCCGGCATCCCCGCAGTTTATTACTTCCGTACAGACATCTGCATTAATCAAGTTTTTAATAACGTGAAACTGTTGCCTGACACCATTATTATCAATAACAGAAATCCCAAAATTGGCCGGAATAATTGGCAATGTTTCCAGGCGCCATTGCTTCAGATAACTTTCATATTCATGGGGTTGCTTTAATGTACAGAAGTGACCGAAAGTCCAGGTTACCTGATAACCATTCCCCTCCAAATATCCCTGACGTTGAGTATTAGCACCCAGCACCTTTGCTATATCTCTTGCTACACTTGGTTTCTCGGCAATACAGACTTTCATTTCTTTAGGTCTTTTACTTTTGACCTTTAGCTTTTTGCTACAGGCTTTTTAATTATTATTCTTAAATGCAATAATAAAATAAAAGATTTAGAAAAATAATGATAGATATAACTTTTAACCATTTTTATCAATGATATTATTATTACGGTTTTACCATTATTTGTGTGGAAAATAAAAAACGGTTTACTTAAAAATATTTGATTATTAAGATCATAAGATAAGTAGATTAGTTCCGGTTGCCATTGATTCAATAATCTTTTACTCTAATAATCTTTTTAATAACTTCTTAAAATTCGTGGCAGTACCATTATTATAATTGAATCATTGTAACAATTGACCAAAAACACATAGGCAAACTCTATACTTTTTTATAAAAATCTTTATTGTATTTTATAAGACAATAATATCCTCCACCTCAACACAGATAGACCTATCTCATTGATTCACAAGTATATACCCTGATATTTTTAACGAATACTCCTTGATTATACGAAAGAGTTTTCCTACTTTTGAAGTAGTAATAAATTTAAATCACAAAAATTACAAATTATGAGAAATTTAAAAAGGCTTGCAACTTCCCTTGTTGCAATAGCTCTTGTAGTAGCATTCTCTTCTTGCGAGAAGCAACCTGTGGCTAAAGACGGTGCTCAAGAAGTAACAATCGCTATTAACAACCTTACAAACAGTTTAAAAAAAGCCACTGTTGAAGGTGAAAACACAGGAGACTTACCAGAATGTTCAGATGCTGAGGCAGATTATGCAGTAGTTGGATTAATAGATCCTAATGGGAAACCTGTAGCATCAATGCACCTTCCTATATTAACTAACTTGGATGACGGAACACAAACAGTAGTTGTAAAAACTAAGACGCTTGGTGAATACACAATTGATCTGTTTGAAGTGTATGATGCAGAAGATAATCTTATTTGGGCTGCACCAAAACCTGATTCAGAATATTATGACTGGGTTACTAATAAAATAGGCGACACATTCACTGTAGAAGCATTTAAAAAGATAAAAGTTGACATAGATGTACTATGCTGGCAACCATACAGCTATAAAGAATTTGGATATTACTGGTTCGACTTTGACAGAACTGAGATAAAAACATTGTGTTTCTTTGGAGATATTTGTGTTTTAGACCCTGAACCATGGGCAGATTTTTTCTTAGATGGAGGAGATCCACTTTATGATATGCCTGCTGTATACAATATTAGAATAATGCAAGGTGAAAATTTGATTGCCAGTGCTTCTAATATTACTGAAGAAAAACCTATTAGTGGACCACTTTGCATTGAGTATCCTTATCACGTAGATGGAGAGCCCGCTTTATATATGGTTTACTTCGAAATTTATCATCCATATTCTGCTCAGCCATTGACAGTTGCAGCATTACCTTTAAATCCAGCTGATGACCCTCAGGTTTTCCTTGACCATTGGATGAATACATTCTCTGATGATGATGAAGACGGGGTTGATGACGATGGAATATTTGACTTTGTTATTCAACAAGAAGGAGCTGAATGTAATTGGGAATACAACCAGGATGTTAATGCTGTTATGACCTTTGATGATGAAGATATTGATTATATAACTTCACTCGACTATTAAAGACAATTAACAAATAACTCTTATTTTACAAAGCAGGCCACCTGGTGTGGTGGCCTGCTTTATAAGCTTCTATGTTATATTTCGGATAAAATATCTAAACCTCATTTATATTCAAATAATATACAATTCTACACTCTCGCTTAACAATAAACAGTTAGCACCCTGTTTACAAGCAATACAGAATGTTTACTATTATAATGAATCACTTGAAGAAAATAGCTGTAGAGCGAAATCAACTTTATTACAATATTCTAAATATTAATTATTTGGTTTGAAATATAAATTATTATAAAACAGACTTTAACTCTTCAATTTCGTAGATAACAAAATTACCGCTATGAAAAATTTAATGCATCGCACTATATTATTGGGCACTTTAACGCTAGTCCTTTTATCGTGTGAAAAACAATCAGAAGATACCTTGCAAGAAGTTTCATTCAGCATCAACAATGAAACAAACAATCTGAATAAAAAAAATGACATAGTATACCCAGAATGTTCTAATGAAGCTCCTGCATATGTTATAGCCACGATTGATGATGAAGATTATCGGTTGGAGGTCCTACAAAATTTGGATGAGGGAACACAAACTCAAACTGTTAAATTCAAAACCGGAAAATACACGCTCCAATCATTTAAAGTTTTTGATGCCGATCATGTACTTATTTGGGCAGCACCTGAGAAAGAATCTGATTATGCAAAACTTTGGGATATAGAAGGTTTAGAAAAAACTTTTGAAGTTTCTGAATTCAAGAAAATAAAGATTCCTGTAGATGTACTTTGTTTTACCCCGTCGTACTGGAAAGAATTTGGATTCGCCTGGTTTGATTTCAATATGATCAAAGTAAAAACTATTTGCTTTTCCGGAGATTTCTTTACCAAATTCTGTAGAAATTTTACTCCTTATTTATACTCATATCCGGGATCGCCTTATGAAGGACAATCTCATGAAGGAGATAGTTTTAAAGCCATATTTAAAGTATTGATAAAAAATGAAAATGGAGTTGTTCTTAATAACCAAAAAAACAACTCAAACCTGAAAAGGGCAGGAATTGATAGACCTTTATGTATAGAATTCCCTGACTATTTAAACAAAGAGGACAGATATACTTTCGAAATATATTTAGCACTACACGATAACACGTGGCCACTTGTGCATACTTCCGAGGTGTTTCTGGCCGAAGACGATATATCGAATATTACAGGAGAAAATGGAATATTTAACTTCGGTTTTGGTAATTGCCCCCAAGGAATAGAATTAAAAATGGATTTACCATTCTGTCCTGAAATAGAGATAGGCACTCCTGAAACAATTATAAAGACTTTATGTTTCTTCGGTGATATTTGTACTCCAAACTATAGCGATTGGGGAGAATCGCAATCTGATTTTGTTGCCGATATGCGAGTGACTATTTTAGACCACAGTGCTGATGCACATAAAGAAAAAGAGATCAGTATTGCTTATTCGTCTGATTTTGCAAACAATCAACCTTTGTGCATTGAATACCCTGATTATACAGATAAAAAAGATGAAAAGTACTGGGTTAATATCCACATCAAAGATCTAAACGGCGATTGGATTTTAGTTGAAGGAAGGAAACTCAACCCTAATTTATCTCCATCTGCATTCTATGGCAAAGACACTAATGGAGAAATTGACACTGACGGAATTTTTGACTTCGTTGTTTACGAAGGTGAAAACTGTAACTATATCAATAATGAAGGTGTTAACCTAATTAAAGAGATAGAATTCGATTCTCCGGATTAACAGACAACTATACATGATATAATTTAAAAAATTACTACAGCAAGTATTTTCTTAATTTGAGATGTAATCATGTAACACAACACACGCACAGTAATCGTATTTAATTGTATTTCAACTGGTTACGATGTAAAAATACTTAAAAAACATTGCTAATACGAGAGAATATTCTTACTTTTAATGTCTAATATTTTTTTATCACAAAAATTACAAACTATGAGGAATTTTAAACGACTCGCAACATCCCTAGTTGCAATAGCTTTAATAGTTGCCTTCTCCTCGTGTGAGAAGCAACCCGTAGCTAAAGATGGTAATTATGAGGTTTCAATTGCCATAAACAACCTGACTCCAAGCCTAAAAAAAGGTACTGTTGATGGAGAAAACACGGGTAACTTACCTGAATGTTCAGATGCTGAGGCAGATTATGCAATAGTTGGGTTAATAGATCCTAATGGGAAACCTGTAGCATCAATGCACCTTCCTATATTAGGTGTAGATGACGGAACACAAACAGTAGTTGTAAAAACTAAGACGCTTGGTGAATACACAATTGATCTGTTTGAAGTGTATGATGCAGAAGACAACCTTATTTGGGCTGCGCCAAAACCTGGTTCAGAATATTATGACTGGGTTACTAATAAAATAGGTGACACATTCACTGTAGAAGCATTTAAAAAGTTAAAAGTTGACATAGATGTGCTATGCTGGCAACCATACAGTTACAAGGAATTCGGATACTTTTGGTTCGACATTGATAAAACCAGAGTAAAAACCTTGTGTTTTTTCGGTGATGTTTGTACAAAATTTTACGAAGACTTTCATAATTTTGACGGATCTCCGTATGTAGGTCAAGAGTATATGGGTTATGATTTCCCGGCAATATTTTATGTATTGATTAAAGATTCTGAGGGAGAAGTAATCAATAATATGGAAGTCAACTCAAATGAAGAATGGTATGGTAACGAACCATTATGTATAGAATTTCCGGATATTGAAGGACAGGATGACGAATATACTTTTGAAATTTATTTAGCTTATCCTGACGGTACATGGCCATTAGTATATACTTCTGATCCATTTATGGCTGAAGATGACCTAGAAGATATCACAGGTGATGACGGAATATTTGATTTCGTAGTAGGTAATTGTTCTTGGGAAGGAAATGATGCAAATATAGAACTAGATCCATATCTATTGTTACCTGATCACGGTACAATAGAAATTCTTTACGGTAACTTCAAAAGTCCAAACTTCTTTGACTATTTCGAAATTGGATTACTTGAAGGCTTTGACAATCCTTTATATCCTGAAGAATTAAAAGGAGAATCAACATATGGATATTGTGGTGATATTTGGAATTTTATTACTACAGATATATATGATGTAGATATTTATCCTACTCATACCGAAGAAGCTCTTGCCAATATACCTGCTGAGTATGCCGCATATCCATGGGGTTCATTAAACTGGATGGCAAACTTTGCTCCAGTTGAAGAAACTACTTCAGAGATAGCCAGACACTATCAGGCTGCAATTTGGATGGTTATCCATGGTATGGGTAATGATGTAATGAATAGAATAGAAGGATTAGCCGGTATACAAATTAAGCAAGCAGACATTGATTTCGCCAATGAGGCTCTTAACAATCACAGTGATTACAAAGTAAGAACAGGCGACTATGTTGTTTTATTATTTGATCCTGTAGAAACAGAAGAAAACGTTATTGATGGATCAAGAGACAATATGATTCAATTAGTATTAACCAGAGTTGATCCTTAAAATATATCACACTATAATTAAAAAGGCTACCGTAAAGGTGGCCTTTTTTTGTTCTAACTTCAAGTAGATTGTAGGTACACTATGAGATTGCAATTATCTTTTGCAGATACTTGCTCTCAAGTTCTATATACTGTTCTGTACTTAAATCCTGTCTTTCTTTTTGATTATAAATAAAATATAATCCAAACCTCAATGTTTCACTTAAAGAATACCCTAATTCTAATAAATCAGTTGTAAAATCTATTACATGATTGTGTAACTTTACCAGTAAATTATCATCTGTTTTCATATTATATTATATTTTTATGTGCTTAGTAGGTACTATTTTAGAACGAATCCTAAACACTTTTATTTTGTATCGTTTTGATACATCAAATATGATAACATTTTTAAAAATCCAATCATTTTCATGATAAATAAAATTCACAATGTGATGAAAACCACATTTTAGATGATAAACTGATTTATCTTATCTAAGAGTCAACAATTATTTTAATAACCTATTTTCAATACATCAAAAAATGACTAACCTTTACAACAGTAAAACAATTTAATAGCAAAAAAAAGCCCAACCTATTTAAAGATTGAGCTTTTGTACCTAGGATGGGACTTGAACCCATACGGGCATTACTGCCCACCGGATTTTAAGTCCGGCGTGTCTACCAATTCCACCACCTAGGCGTGATGTATTGTAATATGATAAAAAAGCTCAATCTAATAAAGATTGAGCCTTTGTACCTAGGATGGGACTTGAACCCATACGGACATTACTGTCCACCGGATTTTAAGTCCGGCGTGTCTACCAATTCCACCACCTAGGCGCGCTGAGCGAAAAACGGGATTCGAACCCGCGACCCCGACCTTGGCAAGGTCGTGCTCTACCACTGAGCTATTTTCGCATTATTCAAAGAACTTACCTGTTTTTTGCGAGTGCAAATATAGATGCTTTTTCTATTTCTGCAAAACATTTTTACAGCTTTTTTTGGCTGTAATTACATTTCAAAATTTCAAGCTGACCCATTGAGTCATAACGACTTAAAACAAAGTGAATTACCCGTTGATTTCACCACACTAGATGCATAAATCTAGCCCCCAATCATTTTTTTAATCTCATTTAACTTCATCAAAGCTTCAACAGGAGTAAGGGTATTTATATCTATATCCATTATTTCTGATTTGATATTTTCTAAAGTCGGATCATCCAATTTAAAAAAGCTCAACTGCATTGACTCTTCAGGTTCTACTTTAGGACTCAATTCTCCCGTATGGTTCTTTTCCATCTTCTTCAGTATATCATTAGCTCTGGCAATCACCTTATGAGGCATTCCTGCCATCTTAGCAACATGAATCCCAAAACTGTGATGACTTCCTCCGGATACTAATTTCCTCATAAAAATAACCCCATCACCAACTTCTTTTACCGAAACATTATAATTCTTAATCCTTTTGAAAGTATCAGTCATATCATTCAGCTCATGATAATGCGTAGCAAACAAAGTTTTTGGTTTTGCCTTGCTCTCATGAAGATACTCAGAAATTGACCAGGCTATTGAAATACCATCATAAGTACTTGTACCTCTACCAATTTCGTCCAAAAGGATTAAACTTCTTTCCGAAATATTATTTAAAATACTCGCAGTTTCATTCATCTCCACCATAAAAGTTGACTCCCCAGAAGAAATATTATCTGACGCTCCAACCCTCGTAAATACCTTATCTAAAACTCCCAATCTGGCATGTTTAGCAGGAACATAAGACCCCATTTGGGCCATAATTGATATTAGCGCAGTTTGACGTAGTAATGCCGATTTACCAGACATGTTTGGTCCCGTAATCATTATCATTTGTTGCTGGTCTCTATTAAGCGAAACACTGTTAGAAATATACTCTTCTCCTTCAGGTAACTGCTTTTCTATAACCGGATGACGACCTTCCTGAATTTCCAAATCGGTAGAATCATCTACAATCGGTTTAGTATAATTATTCTGAATAGCTAATTCTGCAAAAGAGCTGAGAACATCAATTTGACCTATCAACTGTGCATTACGTTGTACAGGAACAATTTCCTCCTTCATAAGTTCAATTAACTCACCAAAAAGCTGTTGTTCCAGTTTTCCTATTTTTTCTTCGGCACCAAGTATTTTGTTTTCGTATTCTTTAAGTTCCTCTGTAATATAACGTTCTGCATTTACTAAAGTTTGTTTACGTATCCACTCATGAGGTACTTTATCTTTATGAGTATTACGCACTTCTATATAGTATCCAAAAACATTATTAAAAGCAATTTTCAATGACGATATACCGGTATGTTCAATCTCACGTCGGCAAAGCTTATCGAGATAATCTTTACCGGAAAAAGCAATTTTTCGCAGATCATCTAACTCCTCCGATATCCCACTGGCTATAGCATTACCTTTTGCAATATTCACCGGGGCATCATCGTTTAACATTTCCCCTATATTTTTTCTGATATTATCACAAAAGTCCAAACTTCTGCCTAACTTCAATAACGATTCATTACTCGACGCTAATGCTAATTCTTTAACAGGTACAATTGCATCTAATGATCTCTTTAATTGAATCGCCTCCCGGGGTGAAATCTTATGAGTTGCAACCTTTGATATTAACCTCTCAATATCCCCTATGTTTTTAAGTGACTTTTCAAAATTTTCCCGTAAATCATCATTCTCTATTAAAGTACTTACAACATTAAGGCGTTCATTTATTTTTGATACATGTTTTAATGGGAGCGCAAGCCACATTTTTAACGTACGTGCACCCATTGGAGAAATCGTTTTGTCAATTACATCCAATAGAGTAGTCGCATCAGGGTGTGGTGAATTGTATAACTCAAGATTACGAATAGTGAACTTATCCATCCATACATAATTATCTTCTTCAATTCTATGAATAGATGTAATATGCCCTATTTTATCATGTCGGGTTTCTGAAAGATAATACAATGCAGCACCCCCTGCTATAATTCCTTCATCAAGTCCCTCAATACCAAAACCCTTTAATGATGTTGTATTAAACTGATTTAATAAACTTTCGTTTGCATAATCACTTTGAAAGACCCAATCTTCCAGGTGAAATGTGTAATAATTATCCCCAAATGAATCTTTAAATAACTTCTTTCTCTGTCTTTGATACAGTACTTCACTTGGGTTGAAATTCTGCAGCAACTTATCTATATATTCAATATTACCCTGCGATACATAAAACTCCCCGGTTGATACATCCAAAAATGCAATTCCGTGTTCTTTTTTACCAAAATGCACTGCTGCCAAAAAGTTATTACTTTTCGACTGTAAAACCTGATCATTGAGCGCTACACCAGGTGTAACAAGTTCAGTAACTCCACGCTTTACTATCTTTTTGGTCATCTTTGGATCTTCAAGCTGATCACAAATAGCTACACGCTGTCCTGCACGAACCAACTTTGGCAAATATGTATCTAAAGAATGATGGGGGAAGCCTGCCAGCTCGGTTCTGGATGACCCATTGGCCCTATTAGTAAGTACTATTCCAAGAATCTTTGATGCCTCAACTGCATCAGAACCAAAAGTTTCGTAAAAGTCACCAACTCTAAAGAGAAGCATCGCATCAGGATATTTTGCTTTAATAGAGTTATATTGTTTCATCAATGGAGTTTCCTTACTCGCCTTCTTTGCTGCCAAAATATTCAGGTTTATATTAGTAATTGCGAAAGTAAATGATTTTGTAAAAACGGGTAAATTATTGACCAGAAATTATCAACACATTTTTGCTATTTATAAAAAAAATGAAAATCATATATTTATCATGTTAAACCATTATTTATGAAATATTACATTATACTGACTTTTGCATTTTTTATTTCGTGTATTAACAACCCAACAAATGATGAAATAAAATTAAATTTTGAAAAGGGCAATTTTAAAATAGCCAAAAAAATGATAGATGAATATAGTTTCAATCCTGATATTGACTCAACCCTTTTTAAAGAATATATCTATTTGTCCGAAATTATGTCTAGGGTTAAAATAGATTTCTCTAAAGACAAAAAAGATGTAATAAAACATATAAGTCAATATTATAATATTGTTAGCGATTCGATGATTAATGATTGGGAAGAAAGAGGAAAATTAGAATACAAGATAATAGATGGCGATAAGAAATACTTCAACAGAGCTGCAACTAACTTGTTTTTAATTGATGATGAAGCAAAAAAGCAGAAAGAAAAAATCATAGGTAAATCAACAGGAGGAGTAACAAAATTTAAACAACATTATGTTTCCAAATTATTGTCAGAAGATATAGACAAGAAAACTTCTATAGACAAGCGTACAATAAAAATAAATTATTCTATTTCTCTTGATGCAAATGCTATCCCTGAAGGTGAAATAGTGAAATGCTGGATACCCTATCCAAGGATAAACGACATGAGGCTTAGCAATATAGAACTTATATCTGCAAGTGAAGACAATTACATAATTGCGCCGAAAGAACAAATTCAAAGGAGCATCTATATAGAAAAGCGTGCTGTTAGAGATTCAGCAACTATTTTTAATATTGTTTATTCGGCTGATTTTGCTGGAGTTTGGTTTGACATCAAGCCTGAAGACATTTTGGAATACAATAAAACTTCTGCTCTGTATAAAAATTACACTTCCGAAATTGCCCCACATATAAAATTTAGTGACAGAATAAAATCTCTTGCAAGAGAGATAGTTGGAAATGAGGAAAACCCTGTAAAACAAGTGGAACTTATTTACTATTGGATGAACGATAACATTACCTGGAGCGGGGCTTTAGAGTATTCAATTATGCCAAATATCCCAAAATATGTCCTGGATAATATGAGAGGTGATTGTGGTATGCAAACTTTACTTTTTATGAGTTTAGCCAGAAGTTTAGGAATACCAACAAAATGGCAAAGTGGATGGTATTTGTTGCCGGAAGAGATTAATCTACACGATTGGGCAGAGGTGTATTACGAAGGTGTGGGCTGGGTTCCGGTTGACCCTTCATTTAAATTGACCGATTCGAAAGATAAAAAGGTAAAGGATTTTTATATTAACGGAATGGATAGCTACAGGTTGATTATTAATGATGGTTATTCACAGGAATTTCATCCTAAAAAAGAGTTTTTCAGAAGTGAACCTATAGATTTTCAACGCGGCGAACTAGAATGGAGAGGAGGAAATTTGTATTTTGACAAATGGAGTTATTACATGGACATAACATATATAGATTAATAATAATTGTAGTATTTTCGCAGCGAATTAAAGATTTGTGATGAGAAAATTAAAAAATAGCGAATTAAACCGAAAAAATATAAATCAATTTAAAGAAGCTAAAAAAACTCCTCTGATAATAATTTTAGACAACATAAGAAGTTTAAACAATATCGGTTCGGTTTTCCGTACTTCGGATGCATTTTTGGTAGAGAAAATTTATTTATGCGGAATTACAGCAACTCCTCCCCATAAAGACATTCACAAAACTGCTTTAGGAGCTACAGATTCTGTTGATTGGGAATACTCAAAGAACACTATAGATGTAATTAAAAATTTAAAAACAGAAGGAGTAGAAATAGTATCTATTGAGCAAGCAGAAAGCGCTATTATGCTTGATGATTTTGAAGCAGATAACTCAAAAAAATACGCTATTGTTTTCGGAAATGAAGTAAAAGGTGTAGAGCAGGAAATTGTTTCAGCTTCTGATTCAGTTATCGAAATCCCGCAACACGGAACAAAACATTCTTTAAATATTTCGGTGAGTGCAGGAGTTGTTGTTTGGGAAATGTTTAAACAGTTGAACTAATAAAAACAGAAAGCCAGGCCCCCGATATCTTCACGGTGAAGATTAGCAAGGGCTTGACTACAATTTAATAAATTTTACTTCCCAGCAGGAAGTAAATCTTCTGTATCAAGTTTCGAAGGCATATAAATACCGATCAAGCCTTTTACTCCTACCGTCATAATTACATTATACAGGAAAGCAAAGAACGATAAAATTAGTAACGATCCGCTTACTGCTGCCAAAATCATATATGGCTCATATTCTCCTTCGTAATATATTGTTCTTCTCAACATACCTTTCATACCTGCCATCCCCATAAACGCTCCCATTCCAATACCTCCAATAATATGAGCCCAGAAATGGAAGTTCGCTAATTTTTGACTGTACAACTCAGCTCCATTAGTTAATAATGGCAACAAATAATAAATAGCAGCATAAAGTGTCATTACCAAACCAACAAGAATTGCAACATGAACATGTGGCCCGATTATCCATTGTGTATTGTGAAGTATTCTGTTCAATCCCATGTCGGCCTGAATAATCCCTGCCGGTACCGCTAAAGCAAAACCTAACAATCCTCCTAAAAGGAATTTTAAAGGATTTGTCATTTTTAGAGGTCGTGCACTCCAAAGAGTAATTAATGTAATGAAGAATGCCAAGCCTTGAGTAATTAACTCAAACGCTGTAACAAACTCACCGGATACGATTTTCAAAAATGCAGGTTGAGCCTGATCGGCCAACAAATGGTGAGACCATACTGTCCACGAAACTACCATTTCTACCCAGAGAGCAAAACGTGCGACACGCATCATGTATAAATCCTTTCCCGTAATAAGCATAGCCAATAAATACCATGTACCTGCTACGAATATCAATACAAGTCCATCTGCAATCAGATCAAGTCCCCACCAAAACCAATTTTTGTATAGTAGAGCATCTACAGCAGTCTCTTTTAAACTATAGCCTAATAACTCGGCTACCATATAAACCAGAATTAAGACCCCTGTAAAAGTTATTATCCCGGCATTTAGGGCTGTATCAACAGTACCACGGGCGATAGCGGCTACCGGTAAAGAAACCAACGGTTCTTGCTGTTTGCTTTTCTTTCTGAAGAAACTTTCTTTCCATGAGAACCCGGTTGCAGAAGCCAACATAGCTCTTCCTTCAACTTTTTCTTCTCCTTCGGGAGTATAAGCTATTGTTGTAAATACATTAATTACAAAAAAGATAGTACCTACCATAACCAATGCTATACCAAGTATAAAAATTGCTCCTCCAAGTGCAGAGAATTGGCTAAAATCGGCAGGCAATGGCCAATACAATGTGTACAATGGCGAGTAGTGCGAAATAAATCCTGCAATCCAAAAAGTAAGTGTACCAACTGAAATCAGGATAAATGACCAGTTTCCAAGTTTGATACTCCAAAGAGGTTTTTTCATCAAATAGGGAACAAGGAATAAAAAGGCTCCAAATACAATCGAGTATGATGAACCAAAAATACCTACAAGTGGGTGAACAGTTAATATTGCAAAATAATGCTCAGCATTAATACCGGCAATTGGTTCAATTGCATACATGCGCATTATCATACCTTCAATTGCAGATAGTCCGTAAAATAAAACACCTATTACTACAAAACGCAGTGTTAGTTTTTGCATTGGAGTAAGGCTATCGGGCTTAAATAGTCCCTTTTCACCTTTCATTAGTGTATCTATAAAAGTCATATTATTTTCTAAAAAGTTAGTTTTTATTATTCGTAGATCTCGATAGCATTTTCAACTATCATACCATTACCCTTTGGTCCTGAATACTCTGTAGAACGTATGTAGTAAATACCGGGTTTAGCAAATTGCCACATCAAATCGTTTCTGTGACCCGGTACTACCTGCATCTGACAAACCATAGTATTGTCCTGACGGAAAATACCAAAACCATAGGTTAAGTCTCCGGAAGTAACGTCGAACATAACGTAATCACCAACTTTGGCCTTCATTTTTTCTTGTGGAAGAGTGAATTTATGATCTGCTACGGAGATGTTGAAAACATTATGAGCAGTAATTTCATTACGGTTCAAATCGGTGCTTACCCATGGAATGGTTAAACCAGTAGCTATGTGAAGCGATACACCTAAAACCACTAATAGTACAACGAGAATAGAAAAGTACTTGTCTTTAATCATTCCTACATTTCCTTCGGAAGTGATTTTAATCCCAAACCAAAGTACGAGGATAATAATTGCAATAGCATAAAAAGTATATGCCATTGTTTGCCCGTTTAGGACTTCGATAGAATCTACCATAAAAATATATTGAGTTAGTATTTATTTTCCGTTGATCAAGATTCTCAACATCCGGTATAACTTCACCCTCCATACTTTTAAAATCCTCCTAAATCTTCAACTACCCGTAATGTGCCATGCTAATATAAGACAAAAACATCTTATTTTAACGAAGAGATGTAAAAGTTTGATTTTGAATCTAAAAAAAACTTTACTTACCTAAATAAACTTTAGTTTTGGACAGGAAACTGCTTTTATTATGATAATTATTTAATATCTCATTGACATCCATACTTCGATAACCTACATAACACGGATAAATTAAAACCCTATTGATTTGACATATCCCTCTTACTAAAATGTAATTATCTTTTCGAATTAAAATCTATCAAAAAAGACTGCCTCATTATATAACTGAGACAACCTTTTTAAAATTTCAAACTACACCTTTCTCAAAAATTGCTTCAAAGACTTCAAAGTTGCCTCCCTTGCCTCAATATGCCCCATATGACCAATAGGAAATTCGGCAATTTCCATATTGGCTGCATTTTTTGTCTGATTAATTAGTTTATCATAGCCTAGAGCAGAATCGTATCTTCCAACAATCATAAGCTTAGGGAATGGAGTAAAATGGAGTAAAACCTCGCGGTCCTCTCTAATCTTCATACCTTCCAATGCAGCAATTACACCTTGTTTAGAAGTTGCCAGCCCCTGTTCCTTTGTAATTTTCAACTCTTCTGAGAAGATTTTCCGGTTTTTTGGTCTAAAAAGCATCGGTATAGCAGTCCTAATGAAGGATTTATGATTTTCCTTAACTAAACTTATTGCCCGATCCCTATTGAGCTTTTTTTCTTCAGAATCTGACAGGCTTGACGAGTGAAACAAACACAAACCTTTAATATTGTCAACGTAATTCTCTGCTAAAGCCAGGGCTACATATCCTCCCATAGAGTGGCCTACAATCACATATTTCTTCAACCGCAAATGGTCCAGAACTGCTTTAACATACTCAGCCATGTTTTCCATTGTATGCACATATCCTACTGATTCAGTTTGTCCATGACCTAACAAATCAATTGAAACAATTCTATTGGCTAAACTTAGCTTAGATGAGAAATAATCCCACATCTCCAGATTCTCCAAAAAACCGTGCAAAAGAACAATAACACCCCCTTTACCGGTGTCCCTATATCTGATCTTTGTATTTTTATGTACAAGGAAATTATCCATAGCAGTATATTTATTGTAGCAAAGATAAAGTGAGATATATAAAAATATAAATATCGTTTTTAGATTTTATCAACAGTCGCTAAAATTCAACTTCTACAATATATCCTTCATGGCTTCTTACATTAAACACCATTCCACCTTCAAATATTAAATACTGCCCTTTTATACCTTTCAATATCCCTTCAAAAAAATCTTGCTTTGTAAGGTTCACACTTTTTACTTTTTCGGGATATACATCTATAGGGAATTTAATCTCATGTACTTCATTTCTATCCGAAAGAAAATACTGCTTTGTTTCTTCCGGCATAAACTCATACAACCTGTTTTTCCATTCTAGCAGATCTATTTCAGGAGACGCATTTTTAAGCATTTTTTGCCAGCTGGTTTTATCAGACACGTATTGCTTAAGTGCTACCTCTATAACCCCTGACAAATATCTATTGGGTACTTCTGCAAATTCTATAGCATATTCTGCTCCCTGATCAATCCAACGCGTCGGAATCTGCGTTTTTCTTGTAATACCGACCTTTAATCCACTGGAAACAGCTAAATACACTACATGAGGTTTAAGTTCAAACTCCTTCTCCCATTCCAGATCCCTAACTTCTATTCCCAGATGGGCCTTACAAAGCTCTGGCTTCATAATACTTTCACTTGCCTGAGGAAGTTTATAATAACAATCGTAACAAAAATTTTGGCGATAAACTTTATTGACCAACTTACCACAAAAACATTTAATTTTATTCGAATATTTTATCGATATTTTTTTTCCTATCAACCTATTCATCTCAAAAAAATCACCCTCTAAATCGAGTAAATACCTCACAGGGGTAGTGTTTTCGGTACTCATTTTTTTTAAATCTCCGTAAAAATGCATTTGCGTGTTTTTTTTATTATTTTTAAGAACCTAAAATTAGCAATAATATGCCGATACAGATATATAATACAATACTTTCTTGGTACTTTAAGAAGAGGTATCATCAAATAGAACTCTTCAAAAAATACCCGAACGATGTACAGCAAGAGTTATGGAATGGTCTTGTTAAAACTGCTGCTAATACAGAATACGGAAAACAATACGATTTCAAATCTCTTAAAAACTATAACGACTTTAAGAACAGAGTACCTCTTAATAAATATGAGGATATTTCTCCAACAATAGAACGAATCAGAAGAGGTGAAAAGAATATTTTTTGGCCTTCTTCCATAAAATGGTTTGCAAAATCTTCGGGAACTACAAATGCCAAAAGCAAATTTATTCCGGTTAGTAATGAATCACTTGAAGATTGTCACTATAAAGCGGGGAAAGATTCTTTTGCCATTTACGTAAACAATAACCCTGACACTGAAGTTTTTTCAGGTAAAATGCTACGCTTAGGGGGCAGTCACTCCATCTACGAGAATAACGACACATACTTTGGAGACTTATCGGCAATATTAATCGATAACCTACCCTTTTGGGCGGAATTTGGAACAACTCCAAGCTCAAAAATTTCTTTAATGGATGGCTGGGAAGAAAAATTAACTGCTATTGTCAATGAATCTATTAATGAGAATGTCCGTAGTCTGGCAGGAGTTCCTTCATGGATGTTGGTGCTTTTAAATGAAATCATTAAAAAGTCAAATAAAAACAATCTCTTAGAAATATGGCCCAACCTGGAACTATACCTGCATGGAGGAGTGAGTTTTTCACCCTTTAAAGAGTTGTTTAGAAATTTGATCCCTAAATCAAGTTTTAAATATTACGAAACATATAATGCTTCAGAAGGTTTTTTTGCAATTCAGGATCAAAACTACAGTGATGAGCTACTTCTAATGCTTGATTATGGAATATACTACGAATTTATTCCGATGGAAGAATACGGCAATGACAACCCCACGACAATAAACATCGACGATGTAGAGCTGTATAAAAATTATGCTATGGTAATATCTACAAATTCCGGATTGTGGCGCTATGTAATTGGAGATACGGTAAAGTTTACGTCTATATCTCCTTATAGAATCAAAATAAGTGGTCGTACCAAACATTACATAAATACATTTGGAGAAGAATTAATAATAGAAAATGCTGATTCAGCACTAAATTTTGCCTGTTTAAAAACAGGAGCAACAATCACAGAATATACTGCAGGCCCTGTCTATATGAAAGATAAAAAGTCAGGTAGTCATGAATGGATTGTAGAATTTGAAAAGGAGCCTGCTGACTTGAATCTATTTACTCACTATCTGGACGAATCTCTTAAAGGACTTAACTCAGACTATGAAGCTAAAAGATATAATAACATGACATTATCTCCACCTATCTTACACAAAGCCCGAAAAAGATTATTTTACGACTGGCTAAAAAAACAAGGTAAATTGGGTGGTCAAAACAAGATACCCCGTCTGGCAAATAACCGGGAATATCTTGACATATTGTTGGAAATAAATTAAAAAATATATATCATTATTACATTAATTATTTGGTAGTTTTTTCTTAAAATTGCTAAACATTATTTACCATCAAAACCTATACAAAATGTTTGCCGACAGAAGCAACGCCGGATTTAAACTAGTTGAAAAACTTAGAGAATTTGAAATTATCAACCCTCTGGTTCTGGCAATTCCCAATGGAGGTGTAGAAACTTCGCTTCCCATTGTTGACAGCCTCAATTCTTCGTTTGACTTATTAATTGTTGAAAAATTACGACTGCCTATGAATCCGAAATCTAATTTCGGTTCTATAACAGAAGATGGCAGTGTTAATTTTAATGATTTTGAGAAATTCATCAACCATGAAGAAAAAATGGAAATTATTTCCAAAACTAAAATAGAAATGCGAAAAAAGGTCGGAGTTTATAGATCTTTTAAAAACACGACTGACCTAAAAGGTCGAAATGTAATAATAGTTGATGATGGAGTTAATCACGGTTCTACTCTTCAAGCTTGTATCACATCTTGCAAAAAAAGAAAAGCTGCAAGTATCACAATCGCAGTTCCTGTTTTGAGCAATAAAGCTTATAAAGAACTTATACCCAGAGTTGAAAGAATTGTACACCTCATAAAACCAGGAATATTCAAAGGCCTCAGCTCTTATTATAATAACTATAAAGATATTAGCGATGAAATGTGCAAGAAACGCTTAGACATGATTTTATCTCATGAACCCGCATAATTTTTTGCTTTCCGGTTTATCAAACTAAAAAAATATCAAAAAAAAACTTTTTAATTTACAAAATCTATTGTAAGATTGCAATGAATTTTGGTTAAGGGAATTCGGTGTAAATCCGATACTGTCCCCGCAGCTGTAATCTCGTAAAAAAGTATTTCTCACCTATGCCACTGTTAATCATTAATGGGAAGGCAAGAAACACTTGAGTAAGTCAGAAGACCTGCCGAAATTATTTCGCATTTGTAGCTTTCGGGTAGAAGGGCACAGAATGGTTTTCTGAAAAAATATATCACAAAACTTTTCTTCGACACTTGAGCTATAAATGGTTTACTAAATCATTATTTTACAATGGACTCAAGAAAACTATTTTTATTGTTTTTTGTGTTCTTTATGATTCAACTTCCGGGGCAAGAAGTAGAACAGGACACAATTTACGAACTTCATAATATCGAGGTAATTGATACCCGTGCAAAAGAATATAGCATCGGATACAAAATTGATGAACTCGACAAAAAACTCATTCAAAACTATGAAGGGAATTCTGTTGCAGATGTACTAAGTGCTGCAAGCGGGGTAAACATTAAAACCGACGGCCCGGGCGGGTTATCCGGCATTTCTGTAAGAGGCGGAAGTTCGGCGCATACCGCAGTTATGTGGAACGGTATAAATTTGCAGAGTCCCATGAACGGAGGAGTGAACCTCAGTCTCCTGCCAATTGATCTGTTCAGTGATGTAAGCTTACAGTACGGTGGCTCAGGTTCTTTAGCAGGTAGTGGTGCTGCATTTGGAGTATTGAGAATTTCATCTTCCTCAAATCTCAGCAAAGAAAATTCTGCATTTATAAGTACAGGTATTGGCAGTTACTCCAATTACAGAGTTGCTGCCGGAACTAACTTTCACATATCAAATTCTCTGTTTTCGTTTAAAAGTTTTTATCAGGAATCAGAAAACGATTTTGAGTTTGTAAATACCTCAAAATTTGGTTTTCCTACCGAAAAACAAACAAATAGCGCATTTAGGCAGTATGGATTTGTTTTGGATAACAAAACTAAATTTACAGATAACCTGGTTCTCATTGCCTCACTACTTTATCAGGAATACGATAAGGATGTTCCTACTCTAATGTCGAATTACATCCCTAACGAAGCAAATACAAATGATAAAAACACTATGCTCTCTACTACACTGAAATATAATTTCAACAATGTGAAAATAAATTTTAAGAATGTATATTTAGATTTCAAAAATGATTTTAGCGACCCAAATGGAGTATTTGTAAAAAGAGCTATAAATTCATCTAAATCCTTCGTTTCTGAAACAGATTTAAATATAGAAACCTACGAAAACCGATATGTATATGTGGCTGCGAACTACACATACGAAGAAGCTGTTTCGGACGAATACGACGAAAAATCAAAACGCAATAAAGCTACTTTAATAGGTGCTTATAGATTATTGAATATATGGAATAAAGTAAATGCTGCAATTAGTCTGAGAGAAGAAATTGTCAACGCAAAATTTACTCCTATCCAAGCTTCTGTTGGTGTAGATGGCAACTTAAGCAACTCTTTAGACTTTAATTTTAATCTAAGTAGAGTGTATCGTATTCCAACTTTCAACGATTTGTATTGGACAGATACAGGATTCACGGTTGGTAATCCAAATCTAAAAGACGAATCGGGATATTCAACAGATTTCGGGTTAATACAAAAAATTAAATTAAACGTTTTTGACATCAAATTATCGCAAACAGTTTTCTTAAACTATATAAACAACCTTATTGTTTGGAATCAGCAGGAAGATGGTAAATGGAAACCATTAAACGAGAATATAGGAAAAGCTAAAGGTGTTGAGCTTGGAGCAAAAGTTAGTTTTCCGGTTTCAGCATCAATTATAAGCGTTAATGAGAACTACTCATACACAATTGCCGAAACTTTAAATAATACATCCAATAACTGGCAATTTCAGGTTTACACACCAAAACACAATCTGAATTCTTTATTCAGGTGGGATTACAAGAAACTATACAGCACACTTTTTATCAATTATTACAGTAAAAGGTATATAGATAAAGCTGGGAAATCTCTCGATGCATATGCAATCGGTGACTTTAATATAGGCTACAGTTTCGATTTTAACGGATTAAAAATAGATCTATCGGGAAAAATAAACAATATCTGGAATACGCAATATCAGGTTTCTTCAGGCTATGCTATGCCCCTTAGAAACTTTATGCTTTCAGCTAAATTTATAATTAATTAATCATAGTAAAAACAGAAAATGAAAACAATTTACAAGTCGGTACTAAGTGCATTATTTATTGGAGCCACGCTAATCTCATGCGAAAAAGAAAATATCGAAACGTTTGAAAACGGAATTTTTATTGTAAACGAAGGTGCCTGGGGAAACAGCAACGCATCAATTAGTTTTATCAATGAAGATAATGAAGTAAAAGAAAATATTTTTGAAGAAAAAAACGGATACTCGATTGGCGATGTACTGCAGTCAATGACCATTTACGACGATAAAGCATATTTAGTAGTAAATGCATCAAATAAAATTGAGGTTGTAAATTCTTCTTCATTCGAAACACAGGGTGTTATTGCGGATTTAGAATCCCCCCGATACCTTGTTGAGAAAAATGATCAGTTATACATCTCACAATGGGGTAAAAACGGATCTGTTGAAGTTGTTGATGCAAATACATTGAAATCAATAAAAACAATTGAAACAGGGATTGGTTCTGAAGGATTAATAGTAGTTGACAATGAAATATGGGTTGCAAACAGTGGTGGTTATGGAAGTAATAACAATATTTCAATTATTAATGCTGGCAGCAACGAAGTTACTGAGACTATCACTCTAGATGCTGATAACCCAAGACACTTTGTTAAAGACAGCGAAGGCGATATTTGGGTGTTGGCCAGTGGAAAAATAATATTCGAATACGATAGTGAAGGTAAATATGTTGGAATAAAAGAACAAACACCTTCTAAACTAATAGAGATAGATGCATCGAATAAGGAAATTAAGAATACAATTACTTTATCGGAATATGCACATTACGGACATCTTAAAACAAACAGTACAAAAGATAAACTGTATTACGGTGGAGGCTATGGAATTGATGGAATCTTTGAAATGAGTATTTCGGCTACAGAAGCACCTTCTGCGCCAATAATTTCGGGTTACTTCTATGGATTCAATGTAAATAAAGATAATAATGTATTCGGAACATTAGCTCCTGATTTCTCATCAAACGGAACTGTGAAAGAATTTGACTCTGATGGAAATGAAATTGAAAATTACACTGTAGGAGTTGGTCCTAATAGTGTAGTATTCAACAACTAAAAACATATCCTACAAATCAAAATTAACTACAACTAAATTTTAACTATAGCCCCTATAGACATTTGTCGAATGGGGCTATTTTATTTTCCTCAGCTTTAGCACAGTAATCTCAGGCCAGATACCAACCCTACCAGGAAAAGCATGGAATCCAAATCCCCGGTTTACATACAAATATCTTCCGGCTTTTTCGAATAATCCGGCCCAGTGCTTGTACATATATTGTACCGGACTCCAGCTAAATCCGGGTATTTCTATACCAAACTGCATACCGTGTGTATGTCCTGACAATGTAAGGTGAATTTTAGAATTATAGTTCTTAACTTCTTCTGTCCAATGTGAAGGGTCGTGAGACAGCAAAACTTTAAAATCATTGAATCCTACTCCATCCATTGCCTTTTTCAAGTCTCCTTTTTGTTTGAACCTTACTCCCCAGTTCTCTACCCCTACCAATGAAATATATTCTTCATTCCGCTTTAGCTTTCGACTAGAATTCAAAAGCAAGTCAAACCCGGTTTCTTTGTGTATATCTTTTAATTTATTGAGATTTTCGACCTTTTCTTCCTTGTTTCGCCATGTGATATAATCTCCATAATCGTGATTTCCTAAAATACTAAACTTACCCTCTTTTGCATTTATTCTTTTAAAACAATCTATCCACGGAAGCATTTCCTCAGCCTTATTATTTATTAAATCCCCTGTAAAAACAACAATATCAGACTCCTGCTCATTTATCAAATCAATTGCATATGAAATTTTGGCCCTATCATTAAAACTACCACTGTGAACATCAGAAATTTGCGTAATTTGAAATCCATCAAATTCTTCAGGAAGATCATCAAACCAAATATCGTGTTTAATAACTTTAAAATTATATTTCCCTTTTGCAATTCCATAAACAATTGAGGCAAAAGGAATAGCAGCTAACCCAAAAGCTAATTGACTGATTAACTTTCTTCGCTCTGGAATAAAATCCACATTCGTGTTTGCTCCAAAGAATTTCTCATAAATAAAATTCCATATTACAATCAACACCCTCATCAGGTCCTCTCCCAGTAAGACGAATACTATCATCAGCTTTGGAATATATAACAACAATAACCATCCCGAAGCATTTAAAGTAGCAATAGTCGGCCCTTCATACCTCGAAAAATTTATCATTACATAATTTGCATTCAGTAAAACTGCTATCGAAGATGCCCAGTAGATTAGCCAAAACAACTTATTAACTGTAATTCGCTTTAAAGCCTGAAAAGCATAAATATCAATCAATAAAAATATTGTAGAAATAATGAGAAGTCGGACAAATAAATTCATACTCAAATGGATTTTATCAAAAATAGCAATAATACCAAATGAACATCAAAATTATAAACAAAAAAGCCGTATTAATTAAAATACGGCTTTTTTGTTTATATATAAATTCAAATTATTCTATTTTCTTAATTATAGAATCTAATTTCACATCAGACTTTTTTATAACTGAATCTCTAAATTCCGGTTTTCCTGATTCTATAGGTTTTTTTTCAGCAACAGAATCTTTGAGTATCGACATCTTACTTATTGAATCTATGGCAAGCTGACTGGTTATAGAATCTTTAATCCTTTGCTTTTCCTTTTTCTCTTCTTCCAGCAATTTTGCTTCTCTTAACACTCTCGCTTTTTCCTCTGCCTGCATTTTATTAAGACTATCTAAAACTTCTTTAAATATAGCCTGATAATCCTCAGGATAATCAATATACCATGCATTAATAGAATCCAACTGAACCTGTGTAATACCATGTTTAGTCAAAACCATGGCATAATAATCTTCTATTTTTAATTCTTCACCTTTTCTGTTTTTATGACTTGGTCTCGCGTACATTCTCGCTCCTTCAGCAAGGCTAAGGTCAGTCATCAAATTCACCATTTCATCATGTTCTAAAAAGGGATCAGGTTTTTCCTTATCAGATGAACAGGAAATAAAAATTAATCCAGACAATATAATGAGAGCTATTTTTTTCATCTGTTAATAATTTTATCTGTCAAATTTAAGTCGCATTCCACGATAATCCTCATCAAACTTACCCGTATTGAATACCAGATTCCCGTTAACAAATGTATGAGTAACTTTCGATCGGAAAGTATTTCCTTCAAACGGAGACCATCCACATTTATATAGTAGGTTCTCCTTATTAACTGTCCAAGGTGAACTTAAATCTACAAGCACCAAATCTGCCCAATAACCTTCACGAATAAATCCTCGTTTCTCTATTTCAAATAATATTGATGGGTTGTGACACATCTTTTCCACTACTTTCTCAACAGATATTTTATTCTGATGAGAAAACTCCAACATTGCCGTTAGCGAATGCTGAACCATAGGCCCTCCTGATGGAGCTTTAAGATAAGTATTATTCTTCTCTTCAAGAGTATGAGGTGCATGATCTGTAGCTATAACATCAATCCTGTCATCCAAAAGAGCTTTCCAAAGAGCATCTCTATCCTCCTCCGATTTAACAGCTGGATTCCATTTTATCAATGCCCCTTTTGTTTCATACTGACTTTTTTCGAACCAAAGGTGATGAATACAAACTTCCCCGGTAATTTTCTTTTTCGAAAGAGGTAATTTATTTGACAACAACTCTGTTTCAATAGCGGTAGAAAGATGAAAAACATGAAGTCGGGCTCCTGTTTTCTTAGCTAATTCTATCGCCTTGGAAGATGACAAATAACAAGCCACATCACTCCTGATTTCGGGATGAGCACTCATTGGGATGTTATTCTCCCCATATTTTTCAATGTAATGTTTAGTATTCTCCTGAATTGTTGTCTCATCTTCACAATGTGCAGATATCAAAAGATCAGTTTTAGAAAATATATTCTCAAGTACTTTTTCATCATCAACAAGCATATTCCCTGTCGATGATCCTAAAAAAAGTTTTAATCCGGCAACATTCTTCTTATCCGTTTTTAAGATCTCCTCGATATTATCATTTGTACCACCAAGCATAAAGGAATAATTCACTAATGACTTTTTCGAAGCATTATCAAACTTCAATTCCAAAGCTTCCTGAGTTGTGGTTTGAGGGTTTGTATTAGGCATCTCTATGTAAGAGGTAATACCCCCGGCAACTGCAGCTCTGGATTCGGTATATGTATCTCCTTTGTGCGTAAGTCCGGGATCTCTAAAGTGTACCTGATCATCTATAACACCGGGTAACAGGTGAAGGCCATCGGCATCAATAACCTTTGTATCAGCTGACTTTGGCGATATCATTTCACCTATACTTTCAATCTTCCCTTTTTCGATAAGTACATCAGAAATATAAGACTTCCCCTCATTTACTATCGTAGCATTCTTAATTAATACAGGATTTTGCATTCTAATTTTTTTTAATATTAAACCTAACTACCCCAAAACCAACATCTACTTCTAACGATCATAATTATTAAAAAAACTTCTGATCTTCATATTAATTATCCCAAAAATAGCCTCTGTGAGAATACTTTTACTCATCTTTGATTCTCCTAGAGTTCTATCTGTAAAAATAACAGGCACTTCCTTTATCTTAAACTTGTATTTCCAGCTTTTGAACTTCATTTCAATCTGAAAAGCATAACCCACAAAGCGAATTTTATCCAGATTTATAGTTTCTAAAACCGTTCTATTATAACATACAAATCCTGCAGTAGAATCGTTTATTGGAAGTGACGTTATTAACTTTACATATTTTGATGCAAAATATGAAAGAAGAACTCGTTTCATTGGCCAGTTTACAACATTAACTCCCTGAACATATCTGGATCCAATTGAAACATCAGCTCCTTCAACTTTACAGGCATTATATAGCCTCTCTAAATCATTAGGGTCGTGCGAAAAATCAGCATCCATCTCTATCAGATAATCATAATTCCGCTTTAAAGCCCACTTGAACCCGTGTATATATGCAGTCCCTAGGCCATTTTTCCCTTTTCGTTTTTCTAAATGTAGTTCTCCCGGATATTCATCCATCAACTCTTCTACAATGAAGGATGTACCATCTGGAGAATTATCGTCAACTACAAGAATTTCGAAATCCTTTCGCAACGAAAACACTTTATGAATAATAGCTCCTATATTCTCCTTTTCGTTGTAAGTAGGAATAATTACTAATGTATCTGACATTTTTTGCTGTTTTCAATAACGAACAAAATTAATCAAAAGATATACAAGAAGAAATAAAATTTATTAAACATTCATAAATTAGAAAATTTATATCAAAATGCATATACAGATTATATAATTTAATTAATCTTTCAGAGTAATTCTTACTCTCCGTGAGAAGATTAGCTATAACTATTCACTTTTACAATACAAAAGAAAACCGCAATTAACTATACTGCAACAACTTAACTACTACCATAGGCGTTGTTAGTAAAATATATTTTAAGTTTTATCAACTTTCCTACTTTTTTTGAGATATTTTCTTACATTTGAAGTAATCACACAAACCAATTCAAACATATGAATGCTGCAAATCATCTCGTTGTTGTTGGCGCACTAATTATTATGGGATTAACTACTTTTTTTAGTTTCTCCTATGTAAACGCCACAACAGAAGCAAAAGAGGAGGTGCTTTACAAGAAATTGAACAGCATTGAATCTAAAATCAATGAATTAGAACATGAATTGGCGTTTTCTACTTTACCGAGTGAAAACATTGCCAAGTAAACCTAGAAAACGGCAAATTACTACCATCAGATTTGTCGTTTTTTCGTTGAGTCCATCAACATGATACAACTAATGATCAACGATTGTATTTAAAAAAATCATCTATGTGAGCTATAGCATTTTTTAATCTCTCCTCTCCATGTCCACTTAAAATAGAATACGACTTATCGAAGTCTCTCAAAATAGATTCAAAAACCTTAAACATCCTTGCCCTATCGTTTGGTCGATCTCTCAACACATCCGACTCCCAAGGAATATCCGGCTCTAATAATAAATACAACTCCTGATCATTATCCTTTACAAATTCTTCAAGCTCATTTTGTACTTTACCATAATATTCATGCGAGTAAACAATAGTTTGGAGTATATCTGTATCACAAATTATATATTTATTGGCCCCCTCCAGAGACATCTTTTCGGTCTGATATTGACCCTTGGCTATTACCATATTATCCTCATACACTAACTCCTGACCATTATTATATTTTGTCCGCGCAAATTCACGTAAATATTCCGGTACCCAGATTGTGTTATAATATCGGGCAAGATCTTTTGCTAAAGTTGTTTTTCCGGTAGATTCAGGACCGAAAAGTACTATCCTAGCAATGTTTCTCTGGGTTTGTTTAAATGTTTTTTCCATGCTATATATCCTGCTATTGCCAGTACAGTGAAAATTAAATATTGAGTAGCTGTTATCGTTAGTCCCTTATAAATGTAAAGCGGTATAGTTATCATATCTCCTATTATCCAGTAAATCCAATTATCTATTACTTTCTTTGCCATAAGCCACATTCCAACAAAAAATATTGATGTTGTAAATGCATCTATATAAGGAACCGTACTAGATGTATAATTTTTCAAAATAAAAGAAAGAACAACATACGAAACTACCATCAAAGCAAGAGAGTATAACTTTTCTTTTTTTGTAGAATGACGAATTGGAATATAATGAGACTCATCAGTTTTCCTGGTCCATTTATACCATCCATATATACTCATTCCAAAGTAATAGGCATTAATAGACATATCACCAAACAGTCCTACATTATACAGTATATAAACATAAATGGCAGTACTGATAATACCAGTAGGATACACCAGAATATTTTCACGCATGGAAAACCAAACACTAAACAATCCAAAAACAGTAGCAAAGCTTTCTAAAGCAATATCTAAATTAGAATAATTTTCATACTGACTAAAAAGAATGTCCCAAAACTCTCCCATCTAATCTCTATAATAATTTCCACCAACCACTTTAAGCACGAAAACAGCATTTTCATCATCCAACAACACATCTTCCATATTATCAGTAATCCAATTCATTACTTCTTTATAATCGCCAAAAACAGATGTACTCATATTGTTACGCTTTACCTTAAACCGGTGCTGACTGTTAACCTTCTCAATAAAAGCTTTTATAGGCTTTTTAAATTCCTCTTTCAAAGGATATAAACTAATATCTACAGAAACTTGCATATAAATTATTTTTAACAAAACCAAAGATATAAAATTACTATGTGAAGCACATAATAATTATGAGTGTTGAATTGTAAATGTTTTAGAGCTCAACATTCATTACTGTATCATTAAATCATTTCTTTACAGCATCACTTTTAGAAAATTAAACCAGATGCCAAGGCAAGTTCAGGGCAAAAAAAATCCCCAATCAAATAAATGATTGAGGATTTTATGAAGATTGGCAGCGACCTACTTTCCCGCCCTTTCGGGGAGTATCATCG
>JBDLJM010000007.1 GCA_039714315.1 Bacteroidota bacterium
TTGACTCACAGGGGAATAAAAAAATTTTGTCTTTCGAACACCATTTCCTGTCACGCATTAAGCGTGATGGCCAAAACATAAAATTATTAACATATGAAATCCCCATGAACACCGGGCGTACACCAAGTGTGATGAATATAAATGGGGATAACATATGACCGAAATATTAAATTATATACATATGAAAATTAGAATTCTGTAAAATAAAGTTCATTAAAAAGTTAAGGTGTTAATTTGTCGCAAACTGCAGGTTAACCATATGTTACTAACTTTAAAAGATTGTAAAGAGTATTGAAAATCAATAATTATCTCTACTTTTGAACTATAAAATCAAAAAAAAACGCCTACTTTATATAAGATGAAAAAAGAAGATATTACAATATTATTAGTTGATGATGAGCAGGATATTATCGAAATCATCGGTTACAACCTGAAAAAAGAAGGATACAAAGTTGTTAGCGCCAAGAATGGAGTTGAAGGACTCGAGAAGGCCAGGAAGTACCTTCCTCAATTAATTATTCTCGATGTTATGATGCCTGAAATGGATGGTATTGAAACATGCGAAAACATCAGAAACATACCTCAACTCGAAAATGTTCTCATTACTTTTCTAACCGCACGAGGAGAAGATTATTCCCAATTGGCGGGTTATGAGGCGGGTGCTGATGACTATATAACAAAACCTATTAAACCGAGAGTTCTGGTAAGTAAAATTAATGCTTTACTAAGAAGAATTTCAGTTGAAACAAATGTTATAACAGGAAATATTGTTGAAGTCGGACCTATAAAAATTGACAGAGACGAGTATAAAGTTTTCAAGGATGATGAAGTTATGCTACTTCCACGCAAAGAATTCGAATTACTGTCTTTACTTAGCTCCCGCCCCGGAAAAGTTTTCAAAAGAGAAGAAATTCTGGACAAAGTTTGGGGACACGAAGTAGTTGTTGGAGGCAGAACAATCGATGTACACATCAGAAAATTAAGAGAAAAGATAGGCGATCAATACTTTAAAACCGTTAAAGGTGTTGGCTATAAAATGGAAATATAATTTATGAGCGAAAACAGAGAGGGCACTTATTTTAACAGGCCATATAAATTCTCCCTAAAACTGGCGAGCATACTTACCGCCTTCAATATTTTAATAATATCGGCTTTTGAATATAGCGATGGTGATGTATTCCACTTAAACTCCATAATTTATGCATCTATAGTTTCTTTTATAGGGTTATTTTTCATAATACGATATAGAGTCGAAAAATACATCTACCGTAAAATAAACATCATTTATGATAACGTTTCTATATTGGATATTAAAGATGTCGACAGAAAAAGGATCACCACCGATATAGAAACGCTGAGTAAAGAAGTTATCAAATTTGCCGAAACCAAGAGACTTGAGATAGAAACTTTACAAGCTCAGGAAAATTTCAGGCGAGAATTCATTGGAAATCTTGCCCATGAATTAAAAACACCGTTATTTACCGTTCAGGGATATATAGAAACCCTTCAGGATGGAGCAGCAGAAGAAGAAGAATTACTGGAAAAATACCTCGAACGCGCCAACATAGGAGTACAAAGGCTAATAAATATTACCAAAGACCTCGACTTAATAACAAAATTAGAAACCGGTGATCACGGTTTAGAAGAAAATCAGTTTGCTATAGATGAATTAGCTCAATCAACCATTGAGTTGTTGGAAATAAAGAGTAAAAGAAAAAATATCACTTTACATATCGACAATAAAATAGATTCGCCTGTAATGGTATATGGCGATAAGGAAAAAATTAGTCAGGTATTGTTAAATCTTATTTCAAACTCTATCAAATACGGTAAAGAAGGAGGTGAAACAATTATAAGTTTCAGATATCAAAAGAATAAAATTCTAACCTCTATAAAAGATGATGGCGAAGGGATGAAAACAATACATCTAAACAGAATATTTGAACGTTTTTACAGAATCGACCGTCACAGATCGAGAGAAGAAGGTGGATCGGGCTTAGGATTGGCGATAGTAAAACATATTCTTGAGGCACATAACGAGAAAATATATGTAGAAAGCAATCTTACTGAAGGCTCTACTTTTTCTTTCACATTACCATACCACACTTAAGCGATTTTTTAGTCTATAGACATAAAACCACTATAATTTTCCGATTTGGCAAATACGTCGATTAATCTAAACGATTCCTGATAGGAATAATTACATATTTTCTTTTCCTCAAGGAATCTTGCCAAATACTCTTGTTCTGTCTGACCAGGTGTTGGAATAAAAAATGCTTTCTTTTTAAGTGCAAATAAATCCATTATTGTGGAGTATCCTGACCTTGAGATAACCAGAGAGCTTTCCATCATTTCTTTTTCCAGTTCTGCTGCCGGCATATAATTGTAAACCGTAATATTGTCTTTTTTATCTACAGTCATATTACCTTCCACTATTCCTAGTACAATGGTCACTTCTTTTTTTACGTCAGATAATTGTGAATAAATGATCTCCTGAAATAAACTGCGCTGGGGTTCCGGTCCTGTCAGCAATATCAGCAATTTATCTTTTTCTTTAATACTTTTATTACACATAAACCTACTCAAAGGCCCTATATACCTAACTATCTGACCTCCTGAATAATCGGACAATTCTCCTGCCAATGATAAGTCGGATTCGTAATCAGGAATCCAAATTTCATTGAAGCGTTTCATATAATAATGATGAACTTTATTTGCTATTTTCGAAAATTTACCGGCCTGAATATTAGTCTGGTGGGTAAGATAAACCGAAAGAACTCCTTTATGGTACATCCCTAACCGATTATCCGAAATAACCAGATCGAGCTTATATTTCTCCATCAGTTCTTCCAGAACTTCATTCTCAGCATTAATGGTTTGTAATATCCTATTTGTCATTTTTAGGAGATGCCAAATAAGTTGTCTGCCACGGGGATAATTAATCCCATACGATGGTAACTCTACACTTTCAAGCTCAGGAAACTCCTTTTGCAATAGTAATAGTGATTCTCCGTCAGAAGCTATTATAACCCGATTCCCCTGCTCAATATGCTGCCTTATAAGTGGAATACACCTGCTAGCATGACCCAGCCCCCAATTTAAGGGCGCGATCAAAATATTCTTTGCATTGCTCATTTTAAGGTGAAATAAATACTTTATTATCTATTTCATTACTAAAAATATAACTAATGAATTAATAAAACAAGCTGATAATCAAATATATTTATTAACACACTGTAATAACATGTGATAATTACCTTTCTTTTAAAGGTAATTTAAAAGAAAGAAATTACACTCATCAACATAGCTGCTTTTTATCTGTTTGAATTTACATAACGGATTAAATTTTAATATATTTAATGCTTAAACCCAACATAGGTATAATGGATTCATTAAACGATACTCCTAAAAAATCAAAAGTTCAAATACTGGAAGAAAAAAAGGCTAAAGCTCTTGAAGGCGGTGGTAATAAAAGAATACAGAATCAACATTCAAAAGGAAAATTAACCGCAAGAGAAAGAATACATTTCTTATTAGACGAAGGATCTTTCGAAGAGATTGGAAGACTGGTAACTCATCGTTCTACTAACTTTGGCCTCGATAAGCAAAAAATATATGGCGATGGAGTTGTAACGGGCTATGGAACAATTGGAGGTCGTTTAGTTTATGCTTTCGCTCAGGATTTCACTGTGTTAGGAGGATCATTAGCCGAAGCTCATGCGGAGAAGATAGTTAAAATAATGGATCTCGCCATGGAGAACGGTGCCCCGGTGATAGGGCTAAATGATTCAGGAGGAGCAAGAATTCAGGAAGGTGTGGTTTCTTTAGCGGGATATGCCGATATTTTCTACAGAAACACTCTGGCAAGTGGTGTTATCCCACAAATATCAGCAATTATGGGACCCTGTGCCGGTGGTGCAGTTTATTCACCGGCATTGACAGACTTTATCATGATGACCGAACAATCATCATACATGTTTATTACCGGTCCCAACGTAGTTAAAACAGTTACTCACGAAGATATCACTGCAGAAGAACTCGGAGGTGCTAAAGCCCATGCTACCAAGTCGGGAGTTACTCATCTTACTTACGAAAATGAACTGGAATTAATAAAAGGTATAAAAATCCTACTTAGTTATATTCCACAAAACTGTGAGGATGAAGTTCCTATGCAACCCTATAAACTTCGTAAAAACGAGAAAAGAAAAAAGTTAAGTTCAATCATACCGGAAAACACAAACCACCCCTACGACATGAAAAGTGTCATAAAGGAAACAATTGATTACGACAGCTTCTTTGAATTACAAAAGGATTTCGCTCAAAATATTGTAATCGGATTTGCCCGGTTAGCAGGTAGGTCAATCGGTATTGTAGCAAATCAACCAATGTTTCTGGCCGGAGTATTAGATATTGATTCCTCTAATAAAGCTGCTCGTTTTGTTAGATTTTGCGATGCTTTTAATATTCCCCTTCTGGTATTTGAGGATGTACCGGGATTTTTACCGGGTACTGACCAGGAATGGAATGCAATAATATCGAATGGGGCAAAACTACTTTATGCGTTCAGCGAAGCTACGGTACCACGAATAACAGTAATTACAAGAAAGGCTTATGGGGGAGCTTACGATGTAATGAACTCAAAACATATTGGTGCTGATATGAATTATGCCTGGCCTACAGCCGAAATTGCTGTAATGGGAGCTAAAGGTGCTGCAGAGATTATTTTCAGACATGATATTGCCAATTCAGATAATCCGGAAGCTACATGGAAGAAAAAAGAGGATGAATACTCCGAATTGTTCGCTAATCCATACAATGCTGCTACAAGAGGGTATATAGATGAAGTTATTAAACCGGAAGACACCAGAGAAAAATTAATCAGGGCGTTTAAAATGCTTGAGAACAAAGTTGCCAAACTTCCTAAAAAGAAGCATGGTAATATTCCACTGTAAAATCTATATTATTCACTGTGTATTTTAAATAACTAAGTGAATAATATAGATTTCACCTTTTACCTTTTACCTTTTACCTCTCCCCTTCCCACTCAGCGAAAAATTGGTCCAGGTAAACTTTCATAAAATCATGGCGCTTTTGTGCCATTTTTTTAGCTGATTTCGTATTCATTCTTTTCTTGAGCAGCAACAGCTTTTCGTAAAAATGATTTATTGTTGGTGCTAATGAATTCTTATAATCTTCAAAACTATCGTGTGCTTCGGGCTTTACTTCAGGATTATGAATCTCACGCCCTTTACTTCCTCCATAAGCAAATGTTCTTGCAATACCTATTGCCCCAATAGCATCCAACCTATCAGCATCCTGAACAATCTTTCCTTCAAGAGTACTCATAGGAGTTTCTACATTTGCTCCTTTATATGATATCTCATGTACTATTTGAACAACTTTGTCTATCGTTTCCTCATCAGCTCCAATATTATGCAACCAATCAGAAACCATTTTTGGACCAACACTTGTATCTCCATTATGGAACTTAAAATCCCCCAAATCATGAAGCATTGCTCCTAACTCAACAATAAATAAATCAGCTCCTTCCTTGCATCCTATTTGCATCGCAACTTTTGTCACTCTGTGTATATGCCACCAATCATGCCCTGTGCCATCACCGCTAAGTTCTTCCTTTATATAGTCCCGGGTTTTATCCAGAATTTCCTGTTTATCCATTTTAATGGATTTACCCAAAGTTTCTTGCTTCTCCATTTTATCTAAATAATTTTGACAAAAATAGTATATTCGTTGCCTTAAAAAAAATGATTTTTATGCAGAAAAATGCAATATTTAATTGGAGCGGAGGTAAAGATTCTTCTTTTGCTCTTTGGAAGGTACTTCAAGACAACAAACTAGACATAAGCTACTTATTAACTTCAATGAGCTCCGAACATAAACGCATAAGCATGCATGGTGTTTCGGAAAACCTGCTTGACCAACAAGCTGAAAGCATAGGTATTCCTTTAAGAAAAATATACTTGCCGGAAAGTACATCCATGGAGGCTTATAACCAAATTATGGCAGAAGAAATGAATTTCGCCAAATCTCAGAAAATAGACAAAGCTGTTTTTGGAGATATTTTCCTTGAGGATTTGCGTCGGTACAGAGAAAATCAACTCTCTGCTATTGATATGAAAGCTCACTTTCCTATTTGGAAATATGACACATTACAATTAGTAAAAGATTTTATAGATTCAGGTTTTAAAGCCGTAATTGTCAGCGCAAATGCTAGACTGCTGGACAAATCTTTTTGCGGTAGAATGATTGACCACGATTTTATTAATTCTTTACCTGAGAATGTTGATCCCTGTGGCGAAAACGGTGAATTCCATTCTTTTGTAATTGACGGCCCAATATTTTCTAACCCAATCGATATTAATATTGGTGCTACTATCCTAAAAAAATACGATACTGATGAGGGTATCGATAACGAATTCTGGTATACCGAATTAAGATAATATCCTGATATCAATTATTTTATTCGCTTGATGTGCCATAAATACTCTTCGAAAGGAATTTGGTATTAATCTACCTCTGCAACTCCAACAACATGGTTCTCTCCATAATGTTTTGCACATTTCGGACATGTGGTATAAAAAAAATATATTTTCCTGAGATTTTTTCCTTTAGAAGAAACATAATTCTTCATCTCCTTCCTCCACCGACCGGCATTATTATACGGACCTTCAAAAGTTCTGGTTAAAAATTTCCCCGACAATCTTAGGTTTGTGTAATCCGGAACCTCTTTCGAAACTGCAATATAATGCTCTCCCCGCCATAGCGATGAATCATCCGAGAGCATGAAGTAGCCATCATTTAATTCAGATTTAGAATTTTGAATTGCCCCCATCACCTTAGTCATAACAGACCCCATATTTAATGGAACATGTAAAAAATTTGTTGTTTTTGCCTTTACGAATAGTTTATCGTCAAATTCAAGCTTTTCATCCTTCCATGGCTCAGGGTTAAACTTAGGGCAACACCCTGTTTCTGAATTATCCGTGTTCATTTTAGGAAGTTCATTTACTTTATACATGACTATTTTTCTATAAAGTTAACAAAAACGCATAACAATCTGCTATACACCTCATTATTAAGTATTGTATTTCAAAAAAAAGATTATCTTTGCACCCGCTTTCCTTCGGGTAAGGTAAAGCAAATAATTAATCAGAGGTCGTGCACCTCATTAACAGGGTCGAGTACCCACTAATAATTATAAATTATGGCAACTAGAATTAGATTGCAAAGACACGGACGTAAAGCTCGTCCATTTTACCACATCGTAGTAGCAGATACAAGATCTAAGCGTGACGGTCGTTACATCGAAAAATTGGGAATTTACAACCCTATTACAAATCCTGCAACAATTGAATTGGACTTCGATTCTGCTGTTAACTGGATGATGAAAGGTGCTGAGCCTTCAGATACTGCAAAAAGAATCCTTTCTTACAAAGGTGTATTGCTTAAAAAACACTTATTGGAAGGAGCTAGAAAAGGTGCTTTAACTGAAGAACAAGTTGAAGCTAAATTCGAAGCTTGGTTAAAAGAAAAAGAAGCTAAACTTTCAGGAAACGCTGACGCTATCGCTAAAGCTTCTTCTGATGCTAAAGCTGAAGCTCTAGCAAAAGAGAAAGAAGTAAACGCTAAACGTGCTGAAGAAATTGCTGCTAAAAATGCTCCTGTTGTTGAAGAGACTCCTGCAGAGGAAGCTCCGGCTGCTGAAGGAACAGAGGAAGCTGCAGAATAAAGTATTTTATGCTTAAAGAGGATTGCTTTTTAGTAGGGTGGATCGTCCGAAAGCATGGGTTCAAGGGTGATGTTATTATCAAATTAGATACTGATGTACCCGAACAATACGAAAATATGGAATCAATCTTTCTCGCTCAAGGGGAAGATTTGGTTCCTTATTTTTTTGAACGCAGTAGCTTTACGAACAAAGGATTCATGAAAGTTCATTTTGAAGGTGTGGATACAGAAGAAGAGGCCGATAGAATTATGAAATCGGAACTATTTCTTCCTTTAGACTTTCTTCCTGAGCTGGACGAAGATGCATACTATTATCACGAAATTGTCGGTTATGATGTAGTAGATGCAAAACATGGAAGTATTGGAGTTGTAAAATTAGTAGACGACAGCTCTGCTCAAAAACTTCTTATTGTTGATCACGATGGCATTGAAATAATGATCCCAATGGATCATATGGTCAATAAAGTTGATAAAGAGAAACACATAGTTGAGATAGAAACACCTGATGGTTTATTGGATCTTTACTTGTAAAATATTTATGCGTTTATTTGCTTGTTTTCAATAAACAAATAAACGTATAAACAGGATAGCAATAAGCAAATAACCAAAATGTCTACTTTCCGTTTCAAACAATTTGAAATACATCAGGATAAAACATCTATGAAAGTAGGTACTGATGGTGTACTTCTGGGAGCATGGACCAATGTAAGCAATTCAGTAAACGCACTTGACATTGGAAGCGGAACCGGACTTATTTCTCTTATGCTCGCTCAAAGGAGTAAAGCATACATTACTGCAATAGAGATAGAGGAAAATGCCTATATACAGACAGGTGAAAACTTCAACAATTCTAAATGGAATAATCGTCTTAAGATAGAACACTCAAGCCTGCAAAACTTCAGTCCAAAAAATAAATTTGACCTGATCGTAAGTAACCCGCCGTTCTTCAATAACTCTCATAAAACTCCGAATGAAAACAGGAATTTAGCCAGACATACTGATAGTTTGAACTATTCAGAGTTATTAACATTTACCTCTGTGAACCTTGACAGTAACGGCAAGGCAAGCTTCATCATTCCTAACGATTCCGAAAAAGAATTTTTGCAACTCGCAGAACAAAAGAAACTCTATCCAAATAGAATTACACGTGTAAAAGGGAATGGCAATTCACCTGTTAAACGCAGTTTGATCGAATTAAATTTTCAGAAAAATATCTGCATGGAAAATTTATTGACCATAGAAATATCAAGACATATTTACACCCAGGATTATATAGACCTTACTAAAGACTTCTATTTAAAAATGTAACATTACTTTTTCTTACCTACATACTGCGTAAGAAGTTTTTTTGTATAACCGTGAATACGTTTGCGGAAAAACGAGGTACCTCCTATTACCTTCCCTCTAAGACCGAATGCTTGTCCGGCCCATTTACGAAGAACAAAGCTATCATGGTGCTCTATTATTAAACCGTCCTTAAATTTAAACTCCGATTTAATTTTATTATGTACCTCTCGGTCCGTTTCCGAAAATGTGTACCATGCCTCCCACTTGGCTTTACCTCCTTGTTCATCAGCATCTATCGAAGAATATTCGATCTGTAAATCTCCTGCACTCTCGCAGAGCATCTTCCACATAGCTCTGACCCTGTTTCTTCTAAGTATCCCAAAGGCGGGATCACTGAATATTATATCTTCGTGATAGCAACTCAACATCTTACCCAAATCGCGTTGCTTAAAGCCCTCAAAAAACCTAGCTATTAGTTTTTTATTGCTCATAGTTAAGTGTTTTAGCTTGATAAAGTTAATGAAAAAGTTTGTTGGTCTTACCTCTAAATTATGACAATTTCATGAAGAACTATTTATCTAAAAATTATTATTATTTTTTAGTCTAAAAAAAACAATTATTTTGTTCCATTTGTAATATTAGGAATTAATCCCTTTTTATGAAATTAGGTTAATATAGAAAAATGATTTAGAAAAAGTAACTATGAAATCCCCATGAACACCGGGTTTACACCAAACTGGATGAATATAATGGGGATAACACCTGCCTGCGTGATGCAGTCAGGCAGGTATGACCAAAACATAAAATTATATACATATGAAATCCCCATGAACACCGGGTTTACACCAAGTGTGATGAATATAGAGGGGATAACATATGACCTAAACATAAAATTATATACATATGAAAATATTTTACAAATATACATGGCGATTACCTGTACACATATATAGTAGACCTGTCGAAATAAAGCGTAACTAATACATTTTACAAACTCCGTGCATAATATATGCAGCGGAGTTTTTTTATTGAAATAAGCGAAAAATAATAACAAAACTAAAGCAAAAAATACACTTTAGACATTTTAGTATAAGAACTTCCCGACACTGTTTGTTGGTAATATTCCCTACACTTGTACTCCATTGAGTTTAAATCGGCCAATACTACTGCTTTACATTGATAACCAGCAAGATACATCAAGAGGGTTTTTATTAAAAAAACACCGGATTTCTAATCACACTACAACATAAAACCTATTTCCAGACAGTTTTTTAGATTATATTACCCAAATAATTTTGAAGATTAAAACAATAATAATTATGAAGAATATCCTTACCGCTCTGTTTCTATTTTATTCTATTGGACTTTTCGCCCAGAAGAAACTAAGCACATATAAGGTAGACTATCTGGGGAAGAAATTCGACATTGGTATAATACAAAAAGCCGATGATTATAATTTGCACATTAACGGATGGTCCGTAGATCAGCTATCGGATAATGGAGGTATTATAATAGATAAAAAGGATCACAAAACCTTTCTGGAAAACCTGGAGATAGCCAGGGAAAAATACATGTATTTGTCTGATTATACAAAAGACAAAAAATTGAAACGTTTTACTAAAAAAATCAATGTTAAACCTATAAAAATAAGGGGTTATTTCGACTATGGAGATTTGAGGTTTGACAACGATATAAAACCATACTTTGAATTTAATGTTTTCACACGTAACAATGTTGTACACTATCTGCTAATGGTAAAAACGGGAATATTAACCGACTCACAGGCAAAAGGAGTTGAATCGGATGGAATAGTAATAGTTATGTCATCGTTATACGAGATAGACGAATTTATAAATAAGGTTTCAACCGAACGGGTTGAATCGTTTAATCAGAAAAATGAAGCCCAAAAAATATAATGGCATTATTTAAATAATGTTCAAAAACTCCTGACAACCATCAGGAGTTTTTTTTTCTTATACCCTAATAAAAACAAAGGCATATTATTTGTAATTTTACTTTATCAAAAACTTGAATCAAATGAAGAAAACATTATTCTATATAGTTGGTTTATTTTTTTTTACTACTGTTGCCTGCCAACACAACTTCGAGGTAACAGAACTTAAATACCCTGAAAATATTTCCATAATTAAGAGAAGTGAATGGGGATGGATCCCTCTTGAGAAAGATAAACTTCAATCAGAAATTACAAAGATTACAGTACATCATGGAGGAGTTGAATTCACAAAAGATAAAGATCCGGTGGCTTCTATCCAAAACCTTCAAAAATGGAGCAGGGAATCTAAAAATTGGATAGACCTTCCTTATCATTTTGTAATTGATCTTGATGGAAATATTTATGAAGGCAGACCAATAAATTATCCCGGTGATACTAACACTGAGTACGATCCTGCCGGACACGCTCTTGTAGAAGTAATGGGGAATTATGAAATACAGGAATTAAACAAAAAGCAAAAACAATCTCTCGTAGAACTTCTGGCTTACTTAAAGGCTGAATTTAAGGTTTCTCAAGAAGACATAAAGGCCCATAAAGATTATTCTACACAAACTGTTTGCCCCGGTAAAAATATATACAAGTATTTTGAGGATGGCAGTTTATTGAAGGAGGTTGATTTTGCGGGGAAATAATTACTAAACAGAAACTCATATCTGATTTATTACCTCCTACTTTTGTAACACGTTTATCGAAACACAAACAATATACATATGAAAAAAATTATTCTAATTATACAGTTTAGCTTTATCGTACTTTTTTCTTTTGCCCAGGAGAAAAGCGTAATTTCTACTCTATCTACAAGTAGTATTGACAGTTTGTTGACAGAAACCGCAAAAAAACCAATCACAATTAAAGAAAAAATGAATTTCTTTTCCGAAATGTTTCTTAATACAGACTACGATTTAGAGTGTGTTGGCGATGGACCATATTCTCAATACGAACCATGGCCACTGGTTAATATGGAAAAAACTAATTGTATGTCGCTTTGTGAGCATGTACTTGCACTCTCAATTTCAGATTCCTGGGATAATTTTTTCAACAACCTTCAGAAAATCAGATACAATGATGGAATTATAGGTATAAAATCACGTAACCACTATACAATGGCCGACTGGCTACCGGAAAACAACTGGCTGTTAAAAGATGTAACGAAAGAAGTTGGGAAAGAATATACCGCAAATGTAACACGTAATATTTCGCATAAAAAGTTCTTCTCAAAAAAAGGATTCTTAAATCTTAACTATGTAAAAGACGATAGAGAACTTAATATCGACTATATAAAATTAGAAGAACTGCATAAAGTAGTAGACAGGCTGGAGGTAGGTGATATAGCTGTATTGATATACAGAGAGAAAGAAGATATTTTTGCGGCTCATATGGTGATGGTGATGGTAAAAAACGGAGAAAAAGTTATAAGGGAAGCTACTACCAGTGTCATGTCAACCATAGATACAGAGATATCAGAATGGATAAGGGTAAAACAAGAGAAAAGCAATAAACGCTATATTGGAATTTCTGTTATACGCATAAAAGAAGAAATTAACAGTAACAAAAAGATTATTCTACCTTGGGAAATATAATTACTTAATTTCAAACAGGGTTTATGAAGAATTACATCTTTTATACTATGGTATTCGCAAATCTCAAAATTTAGTTCTCAAAATCGATTAATCACATTTTCGATAGATTTTAAATAGCCGGAACCAAAAAGGTTTAGATGCACCAAATTAGGGTATAGATTGTGGATTTCTATCCTTCCCTCCCATCCGGGTGCCATAGGAAAGACTTCATTATAATATCCAAAATAATTATTATTGAATCCACCAAACATTTGTGTCATGGCAATATCCATTTCCCTATGTCCGTAGTAAATAGCGGGATCTATAAAAACAGGAGTACTACCCTTCCCTTTCATTAAATTCCCACCCCATAAATCGCCATGTAGAAGCGATGCCTTTTCCTGAGGAACTATTTCACTTACCTTTTTATAGAAATTCTCGAAATATTGAAGGTGTTTTTTTTGTAGTGTACCATAGTTAAATGCCGATTTTACCAATGGTATTAATCGGTTCTCAATAAAAAAACTTTCCCATGTTGATTTCTGCGAATTATCCTGATGGAGTGAGCCAATGTAATTATCGTAATCAAGACCGAATTGCGTTCCTGCAGTTTTGTGAATTCGTGCAAGGCCGATGGCAAACTTTTCCCAAAAATCCATATTCGAAAATCCCTCTTCGATGAATTCCATAAGCAGGTACTGGTATTCGGCATCGATATAAGTAAGAATAACTTCAGGTACTCTTGCCCCACTTTTCGAAATAGCCTCCAAGCCCCGTTTTTCCTTTTCAAACATCCCCGGGAATGCGCTTTTGTTATTTACCTTTAAGGCATACACATTGTCAGTAGTTTCAATTTTATAGGCATCGTTTATGTCACCTCCTGAAAGAGGTGTGATTCTAATGATGTGTTCCGATAAATTTTGTTCTAATCTTTTTTTAAAAAACATCTGCTAATAAAATATTATACCAATCCTAATAGTTATAACCTCAAAAATAATTCTTTAGATTTATATTCCCATGTCATTCACAATAATACGCTTATGATTTTCATCAATACCAAATAAAATCTTAACTTCACGTGTCACATATATAAATATATAATTATGCAAACCTTTTTACGAATAAAGCTGATTGGTTTATTTATAATTATCACGCTTTTACCAAGCGCACAAACCATTGGTCAGGATAAAAATAAAGAAAACAACTACCCTATTAAAAGTGAGTTGATAAACGGACTAAAGTTCCGTAGCATTGGGCCGGCATTTACTTCCGGCAGAATTGCAGACTTTGCAGTAAACACTAAAAATCCTTCAGAGTTTTATATTGGAGTTGCCAGTGGCAATATATGGAAAACTACCAATAACGGAACCACATTCGAACCAGTCTTCGACAAATACGGAGCCTATAGTATAGGCTGTTTGGCTATTGACAATAACAACCCCAACGTTGTTTGGGCGGGAACGGGCGAGAACAATCATCAACGAGCCCTTGGTTATGGAGATGGTATATACCTGACTCTAGATGGTGGAAAAACCTGGAAAAATATGGGTTTGAAAGAATCACGACAAATAGGAATGATTCTTATCGATCCCCGCAATTCAAATACAGTTTATGTTGCCGCTGAAGGTTCTGTTTGGGGGCCGGGAGGAGACAGAGGGCTGTACAAAACAACCGACCGGGGGAAAACCTGGAAAAAAGTACTTGAAATAAGCGAAAACACCGGTATCAATAACATTATTTGCGATCCGAGAAATCCGGATATTCTTTATGCAACAGCCGAGCAGCGACGCAGGCATGTGCACACAAAAATTGGAGGAGGACCGGAATCTGCAATCTATAAATCGGAAGATGCAGGAGTAAATTGGCGTAAATTAGATAGTGGATTACCAAAAGAACATATGGGAGGTATAGGAATTGCCATTTCTCCACAGAATCCCGACGTTGTTTATGCCATAATTGAGGCAGCAAATAAATCAGGAGGTTTTTTCAGATCGGCCGATCGTGGAGAATCGTGGACTAAAATGAGTTCACATCATGCGAGTGGCCAATACTATAACGAAATATATTGCGACCCTGTTGAGTTTGACAAAATTTATTCCGTTGAAACTTTTTCACATTTTACCGAAGATGGAGGGAAAACATGGGAAAAATTAAGCACAAAAGACAGACATGTTGACGACCATGCTCTTTGGATAAATCCTAAAGACAATAAACACTTTATGATAGGTGGTGACGGAGGGGTTTACATTACTTACGATGCCGGCAACAACTGGCGTCAGATATCAAATTTGCCTGTAACACAGTTTTACCGTGTTTCGGTTGATAACGAATGGCCTTTTTACAATGTCTATGGAGGAACACAGGATAATGCTACACTGGGCGGACCGTCTCGTAACATAAGTAGCTTTGGAGTAACCTCAGGCGAATGGTATGTTACTGTTTTTGGTGATGGATTTTGGTCAGCCAGTGATCCAAATGATCCAAATATTGTTTATTCTGAATGGCAATACGGAAATGTAGTTCGTTACGATAAAAAGAGTGGTGAAAAAATTATGATAAAACCACAACCGAGAAAAGAAGAATTAACATACAGATGGAACTGGAATGCTCCTTTAATTATCAGTCCTCATTCATCAAGCAGACTTTATATTGCAGCAAATAAACTTTTCAGGAGCAATGACCGAGGAAATACATGGGATGTGATCTCTGATGATTTAACTGCACAAATTGACAGGAATACCTGGCCCGTAATGGGGAAATACTGGAGCTCGGATGCTGTTGTAAAAGATGTTTCCTCCTCGCAATACGGAACTATCGTGTCCTTAGATGAATCGCCTGTGAAAGAGGACTTAATTTATGTAGGTACAGATGACGGATTGATTCAGATTACTGAAAATTCCGGAGTAAATTGGCGTAAAGTAAGTTCATTCCGCGGTATTCCTGAAAACACTTACGTTAGTGACCTGCTTGCAGACCGTTTCGACGAAAATACTGTATATGCCACATTCGATAATAGCAAACGAGACGATTTTAAACCATATATTTTAAAAAGTACAAACCAAGGAAAAAGCTGGAAAGCTATATCAAAAGGACTTCCTGAAAACGGTACAGTACATACAATTTCACAGGATCATATAAATAAAAATCTGCTTTTCGCAGGTACCGAATTTGGAATCTTCTTCACTATCGACGGAGGAGACAACTGGGTGCAATTAAAATCAGGGGTTCCAACTATTGCAATACGCGATATTGCTATTCAGGAACGTGAATCAGATTTGGTACTGGCTTCATTTGGACGTGGTTTTTATATTTTAGATGACTATTCTCCCTTACGTAAATTAAGCGAAAAAACTTTTAGTACATCGGGGCAACTATATCCTGTACGTGATGCTTATGTCTACATCCCAACAGATAAAATTTATGGTCAGGGAGCAACATATTTTGGAGCTGAAAATCCGGAATATGGCGCTACTTTTACATATTTCATGAAAGAAGTACCTAAAACCCAGAAACAAATTAGATCAGAAAAAGAAAAAAAGCTGTTTGAAAATGGAGATCCAATACCTCAACTTACTTTTAGAGAACAGGAATTGGAAAAACAAGAAATACCTCCTTACCTGCTTGTTTCTATTAATGATATGGATGGCTCTACAATACGCACTTTTACAAAAAAAGCATCCAAAGGACTTAACCGTATAACGTGGGATTTAAAACACAACAAAATAAATGCAATACAATCGGGAGAAAAATTTGACCCATATAAAAAGGAATCAGGTAGTATTTACGTACTCCCAGGTACATATAGTGTAGAGGTAGCACTTGTGCATAACAACAAGACTATAGCTATTGGAGAATCTCAAAATTTTGAAGTTAAATCGTTAAACAACACAACGCTTCCGGCAGACAACAATGACGAAAGGCTGGCATTTTTAAAAGATGTTAACGATTTATCCAAAAACATGGTTGGAGCTATAGCTATTACTGAGACTATGATGAAAGAACTCAGATCGATAAAGCAAACGGTGCTGACAATGCCGGGTACACATGAAAATTTTATACCAAAACTCAATGACCTGGAAAAAGAACTGGACGAAATTCTATTTGCATTTAAGGGTGCTAAAGCCAAAGCCAGCTGGGAGGAGATTCCTCCTGCTCAAATGCCTCTTTATAATCGACTTAATTCGATTATCTGGAGCCAGATAAACAGCACTTCGGCAATCACACAAACTTCTAAAACATCTTTAGAAATTTTGAAGGAAGATTATCCACCGGTATTATCTAAGATTCAGTTGATATCAACTAAAACCCTTCCTGAAATACGTAAAACACTAGATAATATGAATGCTCCATATACGCCCGGAAGAATTCCTAAATGGGAATAAATATTTAATGGGCTTACTCTTATACGGTTAATATTTTCATGTTACATTTGTCACCTTTTTAATAAAAATTTAAGAGCAACAAAAATCACTGACAGATGAAAACAAAACCGGAGATAATAAGACCATTTATTCAAAAGGCAGATCACATGAGCCCTGCTGAAATTTTGGAATATATTGAGCAGAATGAAGATGTGGTGATTATTGATTTAAGACCTTTTGAAAAATACATGGCAGGACATATTAAAGGTGCTATAAACATGGATAGAGGAGCAGTAGAAACCGATGCAACTTTGAAATGGCCAAATTCTGAAACTAAATTTGTTCTTTACTGTGTTAAGAGTGGTATTAGTTCGATGACACAGCTTACTCTAAAGGAATATGGATATAATAATGTTATCGATATTGAAGGAGGAATAGTTAATTTTGCATCCCAGGGATTCCCTTTATACAATGCAGTTGGGCAGGTGAAATTTACAGAGATGGAAGGTGTGAAAATAGCATAGGCTTAATCCGGATCAGCAATTAATTAGTAAGCGCCTGATAATACATACATAATACCTGATAATATTTTTTTTCACAAAATTATTATCAGGTATTATTTTAATGCTTTACCATATATTGGTGAAGTTTTTTATAAAAACTAATTCATAAACTATATTTAAATTAACCTATGAAAAGAATACTACTATTGGTTAGTATATTCGCATTGTGTGCTACTTCAACAACATACGCTCAGGATTCCGGTAACGTAAAAGAAGAGAACCTCCCTTCAAGCCAGGCTGATGTTATAAAAGAAAAATCAATTTCTTATTCTTATGTATACATATTTGATACCAGTAATAAGAACGATGTTAAGCTCGAAGAGGCGAAAGAAGGAGAGTTCATCCTTAAAATTTATCAAAATGATTATGTAAGTATTCCGGGAGTTGAAGAAAAACAACTAGTGTATAATATCGGTGGTGTATTCATCTCGGAAAACGAGCGTTATACACTACAAATAAATGGAACAGGTGCGGCAATTGCAGATACCAAAGATTTGAAATTATACTTATACTCTACTGAGGAAATTAAAGATTATAGTAAGTGATTTTGTTTTGTTAAATAGTAGTTTGAAAGTAATCAACAAAAAGTCCAACATCTACAACTCTTCAATACTCAAATCCATCAAATCATAATCTTTCCAGTTATAAAAACTGTAATGCCACCATTCGTCAACATAGCTAATAAAACCATATTTTTCCATAATTGTTTTAAGCAGTAATCGGCTTGCAAGTGCTTCTTTAGGTAAATCGTTGTACTTGTGCGATGCCTTTTTAGTAAAATCGTCGAATGGAGTTGGCATTTGCAGGTCTTCTCCGGTTTTTAGGTCAATTATCGTAAGGTCAATTGCAGCTCCCCGATTGTGCACCGAACCTGTTTTTGGCGATGCTACAAAAGTTTTGTCTTCGTACACCTCGTAAAATTTCACCGTAGCAGCATAAGGACGGTAAGCATCAAAAACTTTTAACCCCAGTCCGTTTCCGTTTAGTGCTTTCTCTACTTCAGCAAGCTTTTGTGCTATATACTTTCGCATGTATGCCTTCGGCGATTTGTATATAACTTCTCCAGTAAAATTGTTTGCAGTTGCATAGCGGATATCGAGCCTTATATTTGGAATAACCTTTTTGATATCAACCAGCTCCAATGAATCGTTTTTTGCAACTTTTTCATTGTAAATGTCAATATCCGAGATTACGTATAATCCGTATTCGTTTACCTGAGAAGTAGCTGTTGTGCTTAGTAGCAGAAACAGAAATATAGTTTTGATTAGTTTTTTCATAGTTTAATTACTTGTTAAGAATGATTTCAGAAAAGTATAAAACATTTTTCATCTTTCAAACCTGCATGCCGGTAAACAGGGATGCAAAAATGCTAAGTTGAGGTTAAATAGTAGACATTTATTTCGGGTTATGCAAATATTATCATTGTCAATGCAAATTACATATGCTTAATTTGCATTGATAATGATAATTGTTGTATGAATGCTTTTTAGAACTATTCGATAAACAAGAAACATTTTACTTTGATGAGATTCAAAACATAAAAGCATGGGAGACAAAAGCAAGAAGCGACTTTAGGAGCTTGATGCTTTTACTAGCAGAACAAGCTTGTGATAAAAAGATATAGCGGATAGCGCCAAAAGGCACCAAAAAAAAAGTGAAGAAGTAATAATCTACCTCTCCACCTCGTATTTTATAATATGTTGTCTACTAAATCAAACCGATTTATCCACTACGCCAATGCCTCAAACATAATAGCAAGCGGGTGCTTTGCACTTACTCCCGTACCGTCGTAAATCTGATGACGACAACTTGTACCGGGTGCTGCTATTTGCACATCCTTTGCTGTTTTACGTACCTCAGGGAACAATACCATTTCACCGATTTTCATCGACAAATCGTAGTGCTCTTTCTCATATCCGAATGAACCTGCCATACCACAACATCCACTTTGAATTTCCTCTGCCGAATAATTTGCCGGGAAGTTCAACATCTCCAATGTGTTTTGTGTTGATGCAATAGCTTTTTGGTGACAGTGCCCGTGAAGACGAGTCATATTTTCAGCCTCAGTAAACTGCTCTTTTGTTATATTTCCTTTTTCAACTTCGCGCATAAACCACTCTTCGAAAAGCAAGGCATTTTCACCAAGTTTTTTAGCATCGGCATGCAATTCTTTACCAACAAGATCAGGGTATTCGTCGCGGAATCCTAAGATTGCCGATGGCTCAAGACCGATAAGTGGAGTTTCCTCGTTAACTATATCTTTAAGAGCCTTTACATTTTCGATAGCGTATTTCTTTGCCTCACGAATCATACCTTTACTTAAGAAAGTACGAGCCGAATCTTTATGTTTTGGAATTACAACTTCGTAACCAAGTTTGTTCAACAAACGTATAGCATGAATACCAACATCAGGATCGTTGTAGTTTGTAAACTCGTCGTTAAACAGGTAAACTTTACCTTTTTCACCTGCGTTTTCAGTAAGTTTATTGTGGTATTTAGAAACAGTTGCAGTATGTACATCCGGTACTCTTCGGTTTGGATGGAAACCAATAGAAGAAACCATCGCTTTACCGATTACGGGTAACTTAAGCATGAAGTTAGCAATTGGAGCGACGAAAGTACTACTCATCAATTTGTTTAATGCGGGGTTGTATGCAATCATCTTAGTACGGAATGGAATTCCGTTTGCATCGTAGTAATGTTGCATAAACTCAGCCTTAAGTCTTGTAATATCTACATTCGAAGGGCACTCACTCTTACAGGCTTTACAGCTCAAACACAAGTCCATTACTTCGTAAATTTCTTTGTGGTTAAGAGCATCTTTTCCTTTTGGAGTACTCGACATGTAAGTACGCAATACATTGGCACGAGCTCTGGTAGTCTGGCTTTCGTTTTTCGAAGCCTGATACGAAGGACACATAGTCCCCCCTATTTCGTGAGACTTTCTACAATCGCCCGATCCGTTACACTTCTCTGCGGCACGTTGGAAACCATCGGTACCTGAGAAATCGAATACTGTTTTTATTTCTTCGTCTTCGTGTGTAACATAGTTTTCGTCGTAACGAAGGAAAGTGTTCATTGGAGGAGTATCAACTATTTTATTTCTGTTGAAAATCCCTTTTGCATCCCATGAATTCTTAACATCTTTAAAAAGCTGGTAGTTTTTATCACCAACCATTAGAGGGATAAACTCTCCACGCAAACGACCGTCACCATGCTCACCACTCAACGATGCATTGAAGCTTTTTGCAAGCTCTGCAAAATCTTTGGCTACTGTGCGGAACATATCACGCCCTGACTCTTCCTTAAGATTCAGTACAGGTCGTATGTGTAATTCTCCGGTAGAAATATGAGCATAGTAAACTACTTCAAGGCCTCTGTTTTTTAATATATCTTCAACTCCTTCTAAATATGCAGGAAGGTCTTCCGGTTTTACGGCAACGTCTTCCACTACAGGAGCGGGTTTAGGATCACCTTTCATGTTTCCTAAAATACCAAGACCTGCTTTACGCAAATCCCATACTTTATTAACATCATCACCTGTAACAAGCGGAAAATGGTATCCGAAGCCTGCTTCGCGTAAAGAAGCTTCAACCTCTTTAGCACATTTATGAAGTTCTTCTTCAGACTCTCTTGAGAATTCAACAATCAATAAAGCTCCGGGCTCACCTTCGATGAAGAAACGGTTTTTTACCTGAGTTTTATTTTTCTTTGTAAGCTCTATAATAACACTGTCGATAAGCTCAATAGCATTTGGCTTGTGTTTTAAAGCAACAATATTTCCTTTGGCTGCATCAGCAACACTATCCATATGTACGCAAACCAATCCTGTGTGTTTTGGAGGAAGTTCTACAAGGTTAACTTTAATCTTTGTAGTAAATGCTAAAGTTCCTTCACTACCCGCCAAAAGCTGGTTAAAGTTGAATGCTTTATCAGAATCACCGAAAACCTCGTTATTCAATAACAGATCTATTGCATAACCAGTATTTCTTCGTTTTATATCTTTATCAGGGAATTCTCTTTCAATTTCCTCAACGTTTTCTTTGTTCGAAAGCATTTCGTATACATCCCTGTACAATTTACTTTCAAAAGAATCGCCTTTCATTTTTGATTCAAATTCAACTTTAGTAATATCTCCAAAGGTAACTTCGCTACCATCGCTCAATATCACATCAGTTTCTATTGTATGCATACGTGTATCGCCGTACATCAATGAGTTTGCACCCAAAGAATTGTTACCCAACATTCCCCCGATGTTACAACGATTGGCAGTTGACGTTTCCGGAGTAAAAAACAATCCGTGCTCTTTTAAAGCAAGATTAAGTTCGTCACGAACAACACCCGGTTCAACAATAGCATACTTTTCTTCAGGGTTGATTTCGATAATCTTAGTCATATACTTCGAAATATCTACAACCAAACCATTACCTACAACCTGTCCTGCCAATGAAGTACCGGCAGCACGTGGAATAAGATTTATATTATGTTTGTTAGCAAAATCGATAATGATTTTGATGTCTTCTTTATCTTTTGGACGAGTTATTCCAATAGGCTTTTCGCGATACGCCGATGCGTCTGTTGAATAAACTACCTTTTGGATTTCATCTAAAAGGATATCTCCTTTTAGATTTTTGCCTAACTCTACTAACTCTGAATGCATGACAATTATCTTTATTTTGAATCTGCAAAGATAATCCAAATAAACAAGTAAAAGTGCTGAATCTCCAATATTTACACGGATAAACCAACTATACTAATGTGTAACTCATAAGGTAAAATGAATAAATAATTTTCCAGTCTTAAATAATGATTTCATCCTAAATTTTAATTGTTCTGTCGAAAAAAAAGCTCTTATCGCAGTGAAAAACACCAAGATTATCCTAAATTAATTTAAATTTCATATTGAAATTAAACACCATGCAATACTTGAATAATGTAAGTTTGTAATATTTTTATTATAGCATATTTTTTCTATTGCTATTAAATGAATACTAAAAATTGCGGATTTTAATTAATTCGCAATTCTCCGATAGAATATACTTATAAATAAAAAGACCTGCTATGAAACATAACAGGTCAAATATCTTTTATACTTTACGTATCTTATCTTTTTACCTTAAAATCAACTCTTCTGTTTATTGAATAATAGGTATCTTTCTTTGTCAGCGGTCGATCCTCCCCAAGACTTTTCACTTCAAATTTGGATTTATCTACTCCATAAACATCTACAAGGTGTTTAACAACTGCCTCAGCTCTCCTAATACCAAGCTTTCTGTTATATTCGTCAGGGCCACTCTGATCAGTATATCCAACTACATCAAGATTCAATTCAGGATCCGCAAATAATAGCTTAGCGATCACTACCAGATCCTTGTGCATTCTATAATCAACCGAAGAGGAGTTCAGTTTAAAATAAACAGAAGGGATCAATGCTTCTACCAGACTACCCCCTCTGATTGTTTTCCCCTGCCAGTTTACAAAAGCACCTTCCTCAGAGTCCGGCTCAATATCTCTACTATTTCCTACACCGTCGTTATCTGAATCTATCTCTTTCCCATACTGATCGGTATCTACTCCTACCGCCGTAAAAGGTTCTATATCTTTATAATCAGGAATACCATCTCTATCTGCATCTAAGGCACGCCCATTTCCTGCAACCATTATTCCTTCAGGGGTTTCATTATCTACATCAAACATATCGGCAACACCATCATTATCGGTATCAGTTGATATTCCATCTACTTTAGATTCTAAAACATCTATCCGGGATAAATTTTCATCCAAAGGATCTGTCCAGTCAAGTGCCCGTTCTTTTTTTCCTATTTTCCATACTAAGGAAAGAGAAGTATAATAACTCCAATCAAACTGGGAAGTTCCATACACCTGCCCGTCAAAATTATCATCGTTATAATGAGTAAAAGTCTCTCTAAGTTCCAGGTCAAAATTCTTTGATAGCCTATATTTGAGACTCATCCCAAGTGGTATTGAAAAAACTCTTGTATAAGTATCGGTTTTCTCTCCGTTGTTAGCCCAATCCACATTGTATATAGGGTCTTCGTAACTTGTAAAATAAGCCTTATGATAAGTAATTCCAAAACCGGGGTAAACAGCAAAATTCCATTTTCTCTGATAGTTATTCCCTGAGAAGATCAGGTTACTTAAATTAATAACCAAATTCATATTTCCGGTAATAAACGGTGTACTCGACTCTCCGTTTAACTCCAAAATATTTTCCTTGAACTTATCAGGATAAGTATTTGACGTCCCCATAATCCCCTGAAATTCTAAGCCTAAGGAAGCATTAAACATTTTGGCAACATACAGGTGATACCCCAAATCGAAAGAGCTCTTACTCGCTCCATAGGTTTTTAAGTCGCCGGAGGTAATAATATTCCCAACTCCAAAGCTTATAGCCCATGAATTAAAATTTGATTTACTAAGTGGTGAGATCGGCTCCGGTTCGTCGTCTTGAGAAACATCCTGAGCGTTGATTGTAAATGAGAGCAATAAAAGGGGTAATAAGACAAATTGCAATATTCTTATCATAATTAAGGTTTTAGTAGACACATTCTGGAATACAAACAAAAATAGAAATTATTCTCAATTAGGATACTACTTTTCCTACAAATTTACAAACAAACAAAAGAATAGTTATCAACATGTGTTTTTTCAAGAATTAAATCTTTAATTCTCTCATAATCTTTCTTATTTTCAACAAAATCAATATTACTGACGTCTACTACCAGAATTTTTAAATCAAGTTGTTTTCTAATAAACTCAATATAGCCTTTATGTATATCCTCCAAATAATCTACCTGAATATCCTGCTCATAACTTCTACCCCGTTTTTTAATATTTTTCAATAACCTGTCAGTATCCTGATGCAGGTAAACAAACAGATCCGGCTTTGCCAGATTTTTATACATCATAAAAAACAATCGGCGATACAGTTCATATTCCTCGGGCTCGAGATTAATCTCAGCAAATATGAGAGATTTAAACATATAATAATCCGAAACGATAAAAGGAGAAAAAAGATCCGGTTGAGAAGTTTCATCATTCAACTGCTGATAACGTTCTGCCAAAAAAGACATCTCCAATGGAAAGGCATATTTTTTTGGATCCTTATAAAATTTTGGTAGAAAGGGGTTGTCAGCAAATTGCTCAATAATGAGTTTTGCCCCAAATTCATTAGAGATCATCGTACTTAAAGATGTTTTCCCTGAACCAATGTTCCCTTCTATCGCAATAAAGTTATTCTGCATTACCAACAAGTTTTTTCTTTAGAGTACTTTTATCACACTTTCCTGATCTTTACAATCTTTAAGCAATTCATTAATACTTTTCCTTTCTGTGGGATGAATTATATTCCCAGCAATTTCAGCCAAAGGATACAGAACAAAATTACGCATTGTCATTCGTGGATGTGGAACAATAAGCAGGTCATTATTTATGACTAAATCATCTATCAGTAAAATATCAAGATCTATAGTTCGCGACAAATAACCTTCACCATCTCCATGTCTGTTTCTACCAAGTTCAGTTTCTATTTCCAAAAGAGTTCTCATTATAGTATTTGCCTCCATTTCGGATTTTACACAAATAACCCTATTGAGAAATTCACCAACCGAATCGGTCAATGAACCCGCCGAAGTGTCGAATCCCCATGGAGATGTCTGATAAAAGGCTGAAAATTTTACTATAGAACCAATTTCATGATCAATTCTCTTTGAAGCCTTTTCAATAAACCCTCTTTTGTCTCCCAGATTAGACCCTAATATTATGTAAACATTTCTTTCCAATACAAATAATTATCACTGTGGTTGGCAAAAATAGTTATTCTGACAATAATTGTTTAAGCATGTGGATAGATTTTATTAACTAAATCTATATATTAGCTTTTCAGATTAACCAGAAACAAACTTCTTTCGCATGAAACAATTTTTCAAATTTACTTTTGCTACGGTACTGGGTGTATTCTTAGCATGGATTATATTTATTTTCCTACTGGTGGGGATAGCTTCACTTATGTCGGGAGGTGATGACACAAAAACAATAGCGGAAAACTCAGTTTTAGAGCTCGATCTATCTCCACAGATTTTCGATAAGGTGAATGATGACCCATTTGCTGATTTTAACCCAATGAAAATTGATTCGGAGAAACCTCTTGAATTGTTATGTGTATTAAATAATATCGAAAAGGCAAAAGATGACCCGAAGATAAAAGGTATAGCAATAACAAGTGGAATTATCTCTGCCGGATCTTCACACCTTACAGCTATTAGAAACAAGCTAAAAGAATTTAAAGATTCGGGTAAGTTCATTATTGCTTATTCGGATATTTATACGCAAAAAGGCTATTGGCTGAGTTCCGTTGCTGATACTGTCTTCCTGAATCCGGTTGGGAGTTTGCAATTTAAAGGGCTAGCCGCTGAAATAACCTTTTTCAAAAAGTTTCAGGATAAATATGGAGTAAAATTTGATGTAATCAGACACGGAAAATACAAAAGTGCAGTAGAGCCCTTTATAGAAGATAAAATGAGTGAGGCAAACCGCCAACAAACATCAGCTTTAATCGGTTCAATATGGAACACTTACCTGAATGACATATCCGAATCCAGAGGTATTTCAATTGAAAAATTAAATGAATTTGCCGACATGAGAGACGCTGAACTACCTATTGATGCAATGACTAAGAGATTAATAGATAGAGTAAGCTACGAGAATGATTTTTATAATTCAATAAACCATGCCATAGGAGAACCTCTAAATTCAAAACCTGAACTTGTATCTTTAAAAGATTACCGAAAGGTGAAACCAACGGTAAAAAAAGAGTTCTCTAGAGATAAAATTGCAATAATCTACGCTGAAGGCAATATTATTTATTCTCAGGCTGAGGCTTTTGGCAGTGATAAGGTTGTAAAACCTCAACAAATGGTAAAAGCAATTCGAGAACTCAAAAACGACAAAAAGGTTAAAGGTGTAGTATTAAGGGTAAATTCAGGAGGAGGAAGCGCTCTTACAAGCGATTTGATCTGGCACGAACTGGAATTATTAAAAGAGATAAAACCATATGTTGTTTCCTTTGGAAATGTTGCTGCTTCAGGCGGATATTATATTGCATGTGGTGCTGATAAAATATATGCTCAGGAAAACACAATTACAGGATCTATAGGAGTATTTGGAATGCTGCCAAATCTGGAAAAAGCAGCAGAAAATATGGGTATTACAAGCGAAGTAGTATCTACAAATAAACAATCTTTCGACTTCTCCCTAATAAAAGGTGCTTCTCCCGAAATTAAACAACTTATCTTAAGAAGTATTGAAAACACCTATAAAACATTTGTTACCAGAGTTGTAAACGGCAGAAAGATGAAATTCGAAGATGTTGACGCTATTGGTCAGGGACGTGTTTGGAGTGGAAAAGACGGAATAGAAATAGGACTGGTAGATGAAATAGGTGGCTTAGAAGATGCAATTGCACATGTTGCAGAAAAAGCAGAACTCGAGAATTACAGATTAGTAAGTTACCCGAAAGAAGAAGATAAATACAAAAAATTATTGGAAAGTTTTAGCAGCGAGGCTAAACTATACCTTATAAAAGAAGAACTCGGAGATGATGCATATAAATTATACTCCGATTATAAGTCGTACATAAACAGTGAAGGTATTCAGGCCCGAATCCCTTTCAATATCACGATTAATTAACAGGTAATAAACAATAGAAACCCCATTAATATTAAGTTCACACTGATGGGGTTTCTATATTCTCTCAATATAAAACCATTTCCTCATGAAAAAAAATCTACCCTTAATATTGATATTATTCTCAATCAATATTTATGCACAACGCGAACTTAATTATGAACGCTTTCTTATCGCCGGAGAAAAAGAAGGGACAACATTAATAAGTGATTATCTTAATCCCGGTATGAAAGGTATGATGATTACTTCCGGATCTTCGTGGTATTCAACTGCAGAAACACACGCTCAATTCGGTTATGATATTGCTTTAAATACATCATCGACATTTATTCCTTCATCAGGTGAAAGTTTCAAATTTAACACCTCGTTTAATAATATATACCTTCCCGATGGAGAGACTTCGTTGCCAACAGTAGCCGGGTCTACTAGTGAAACACCCCTTATGATGGCAAGCCTCGATAACGACGGTAATACTTTAACAGCCGGCATCAATGCTCCAACCGGAGTAGGAATAAGCCCAAATGTAACTCCATATACAATGTTACAACTTGGATTTGGAGTAGGATGGGGTACAGATATAAAATTCAGATTTGTACCAAAACTGGGCTATGATTCATTTAAGACAGGAATGTGGGGCATAGCTCTGCAACACGATGTTTTTCAATATATCCCATACGAAGGAAAAGTACCTGTTCATATTAGTATTTTAGGTGGATATAGCAGCACTACCGCAAAGTGGACATTAGATCCTGTCGATAGTCAATGGGCCGGTTCCGATCAACATACAGATTTCAAAGTTCGTACATGGACCTTCCAGCTGTTAGCATCTACAACATTTTCTATTTTTGATATATATACAGGATTAGGTTACGATACTTCTAAATCTTCATACAACATGAAAGGTAGCTACGAGGTAGAATACAACACAAACTACAATTCAAACGATATCACAAAAGTAACATATAGCAATCCCGCTAATGGTAATTTTAAATACAGAGGATTCAACGCCACTTTTGGCACAAGAATAAATATTAAATCTTTTAAAATATTCGCAGATTACTCCTTCAATTCTTATAATTCTCTAACTCTGGGAATTGCCTATTCCGTAAACTAAAGAATAAATTGAATTACGCTGTTATTTAAAAATAATAACAGCGTAATTATCTTATTTTCGGTCAACTACCGTCGCACTTGCCTGTGCTGTAGGCATTATAACCATATCGTTTATTGTAACGTGTGCAGGTCGGCTCACCATAAAATCAATAGCATCGGCAATATCATCTGCATAAAGAGGGGTTAATCCCTCGTAAACCATAGCGGCTTTTTCCTCATCACCCAAACGCACTAAAGAGAACTCAGTATCTACCATCCCAGGATCTATAGACGAAACTTTGATCCCGTACTTTACCAAATCAATACGCATCCCTTTAGTAAGCGCATCAACAGCATGTTTTGTACCACAATACACATTCCCGTTAGGATATACTTCTTTCCCAGCTATTGATCCAATGTTTACAATATGGCCTTTTTTTCGCGAGATCATTATTTGGGAAACAATCTTTGTAACATACAACAGGCCTTTTACATTAGTATCTATCATTCTTTCCCAATCAGATATGAGTCCATCCTGAATAGGTGCTAATCCTGCCGCTAATCCGGCATTGTTTATCAAAATATCGATATTTTTCCACTCCCCGGGGAGCTTAGAAAGATGTTCAACGACCTCATCATTGTTCCTTACATCAAAATTCAGAATAAGAACATCAACACTATATTCAACCTTTAGCTTTTTTGATAACTCTACAAGTCTTTCTTTTCGTCGGCCGGTAATAATAAGATTATACTTTCGTGCAGCTAACTTTTTAGCTGTTGACTTTCCTATTCCCGAAGTAGCTCCTGTAATAAGTGCGATCATTATCCGTTAGTTTTAATATATGCGTTTCTGTTCTTTTTAAACTGCTACAGCACCCTTAATATGAGGGTGAGGATCGTAACCTTCCAACTCAAAATCTTCAAATTTAAAGTCAAAAATACTTTTCACATCAGGATTAATCTTCATAACAGGCAACTTTCTTGTTTCCCTACTAAGTTGTAACTCTACCTGATCCATGTGATTTGAATAGATGTGGGCATCGCCAAAAGTATGCACAAAATCACCAGGTTCTAACCCTGTAACTTGCGCCATCATCATAGTCAACAATGCATAAGATGCAATATTAAAAGGTACTCCCAAAAATATATCTGCGCTACGCTGGTATAACTGGCACGACAATTTACCATCGGCTACATAAAACTGGAAAAAAGCATGACATGGCATCAATGCCATTTGATCGAGCTCTCCAACATTCCAGGCAGAAACAATTATTCTTCGAGAATCAGGGTTGTTTTTTATCTGATCTATAGCCTGAGTAATTTGATCTACAGTCTGTCCGTTTGCTCCTTTCCAACTACGCCACTGAGCTCCATAAACCGGCCCCAGATCCCCGTTTTCATCAGCCCATTCATTCCAGATTCTAACCCCATGTTCAGTTAGATATTTAATATTGGTATCGCCTTCCAAAAACCAAAGAAGTTCGTGTATAATTGATTTTAGGTGAAGTTTCTTAGTAGTGATCATCGGGAAACCTTCTGACAAATCAAAACGCATTTGATGTCCAAAAACACTAACAGTTCCTGTTCCTGTTCTATCCTCTTTTTTAACTCCCTTTTCTAAAACTGTTTCTATAAGGTTCAAATACTGTTTCATAATCTGATAAATCGTTATTTTATTTTAATACCCAAGCCGGTAATATGCCTGTAATATTTTTTGTGAAAATATAAAAAATGAAATCTCAATTTCAATTATCTCAAAATAAGTTTTAAAAAAGATTTCAACCAATAATACCAATTAAATTTCAAGGTGCTCTGTTAGATTTAAAGTGAAGTTCTTTTTTACGAGTATCAAATCTCTTGCATAGCAGGACTACAGAAATAAGCGAAGCGATTGACTCCGTCGAATCTTCGGTTTAACTTCGTTTAACCTAAAAGTTTCATGAACTCATTGGTATAACTAAACAATAAAAAAAGAGACTGTTTCTAAAGTCGAAAAATACGTCATTACGAGCGTAGTTGAGAAATCTCATGATTGCAAATCAGGATGTTGAGATTCCTCTACGGTCGAAATGATTATAAATTAACTTTTGAAACAGTCTCTATTATCAATATTTTTAAAAAAAAGCTTAATTCACTTATTGATTCATAAAGCCTTGTTTTTCCAACACCTCTAGCAGGGCTTTCGAAAAAGCAACATTATTCTCCTTCGTGTACCTGTTATCCGTAAATACCTGGGCAAGGGTTTCCTTTTGGTTTATTTCCAAAAGTTCCTTAGAAGATTCTAATTCTTCTTTCTCCTCGTAAATTCTATCAATATCTTCAGACGAATAGTCCTGATATTCTTCAAAATGAATTACTCCATCTAAAGGTAGACGATCTACTAATTCAGGACTTTCATCCGGCACTCCAACAGTTATAGTTGTAACAGGAACTACACCCTTAGGCAAGTTCAAGGTATCGATTATTTGTTGAGCCGTGTAGTTTGTTGTTCCTAAATAACAAATACCATACCCCATATCTTCAGCAGCAAGTGTAACATTTTGAGCTACTAAAATAGCATCGACAGAAGCTGTGTAAAAAGACAAAAAATTATCATATCCGGGTTTAGCATCGCGTGCTTCGCACCACTTATTAAAGCGATTAAAATCAGCACAAAAAGTTAAAACCACAGGAGCTTCTGTTACCATTGGCTGGTTAAAATGTGCGGGAGCAAGTTTTTCTTTCATCTCATCATCGCGGGTAACAACAATGCTGTACAATTGCATATTACCTGTAGTAGATGCCCTAATACCCGCTTCCAACATTTTTTCTAAATCGCTATCCGGAATACTGTCTTTTTTGTACTTACGAATAGTTCTGTGTTTTAATATTGTATCCATCATGATAATTTATCAATTAAGAAATTAATACTTGTACCTAATGAATTTCAGAATGCACCTATAAAAATAAATTAGATGAAAAAGATAAGGTGCATTTTGATGTTTATTTGGTATTACTTAATAAATCCTGCCCTTTTTGCTAAAGCTGTCGGTGAAGGCTCTGCTCCCCTAAATCTTTTATAAAGCAACATAGGATGCTCTGTTCCGCCTTTACTAAGAACATTATCTCTAAAGCTTTTAGCTGTCTCCTTATCAAAAATACCGTTTGTTTTAAAAGCCTCAAAAGCATCTGCATCCAATACTTCAGCCCATTTATAACTGTAATATCCTGCTGCATATCCTCCGGCAAACAAATGCCCAAACTGAGTACTCATAATATCATTTTCCACTTCAGGGAAGATATTTGTTTTGGCCATGGCCTCCTTTTCAAATTCACTAACATTTAAATCGACTGCCACCTCTTCAGCTCCTAAAGAATGCCAATCCATATCAAGGAAACCAAAACTCAACTGACGAATTGTTGCATAACCCTCATTGAAGTTTGAACTTGCCAAAATTTTCTCGACCAAATCAGCCGGTATAACTTCTCCCGTTTCATAGTGCTTTGCAAATAATTTTAAAGCTTCCGGTTCGCTAACCCAGTTCTCCATAACTTGAGAAGGAAGTTCAACGAAATCTCTGTACACACTAGTTCCTGATAATTCTTCATACTGAGTATTGGCAAGCATCCCGTGTAATCCGTGTCCAAATTCATGGAACATTGTTTCCACTTCTCTAAATGTAAGCAAAGATGGTTGTGATTCGCTTGGAGGTGTAAAGTTGCAAATATTAATCACCTGTGGACGAATATTTTTACCGTTTTCCATTCTTTGTTTCTTCAAAGAATTCATCCATGCTCCACCACGTTTCCCCGGTCTAGGAAAATAATCTGTATAGAAAACTGCAATGTGCTCACCGTTCTCATCAGTAACATCAAAGGTTTTTACATCCTTGTGCCAGGTTGGAATATCATTAATTTCAGTGAAGTTTAATCCGTAAAGCTTATTAGCAATTTCGAACATTCCTTTTTGAACTCTTTCAATCTCAAAATAAGGCTTAAGATCAGCATCATTGATATTGAATTTTTCTTTTTTCAATTTATTTGAAAAATAAGACCAGTCCCAACCCTGTAGTTCATAATCAGCACCATTATTCTTCATATATTTCTGAACTTCTGCCTTCTCCGCTTTAGCCACCGGTAAAGCAAGTGCAAGTAAATCGTCAAGGAATCCTGTTACCTGAGGTGCAGAATCAGCCATTCGATCGGTTAATACAAAATCGGCATAATTATTATATCCAAGTAATTTTGCTTTTTCATAACGCAACTTAACAATGTCCTTTACAACCTCGCTGTTATCATTTTCGTTACCATTGTTTCCCTGAGCTTTATAAGATCTATACATATTTTCGCGAAGATCTCTGTTATCAGCATATTTCATCACAACCACATAACTAGGTGCATGAAGAGTAAATACCCAAGAACTGTCAAGCCCTTTTTCCTTTGCAACTCCCTTAGCTCTTTCGATAGCATCCTGCGGGATACCTGAAAGCTCTTCTTCTGTTTTAACCTCAATAAATTTCCCGTTAGTTTCAGCTAACGAATGCTCTCCAAATAATATTGAAAGTCTGGAAAGTTCCTTATTGATATTTCTTAACACTTCCTTTTGTTCCTTATCAAGCGATGCTCCGTTTTTAGCGAATGATTTATACGTATTTTCTAATAAGGTAGTTTGCTCTGCATCCAAATTAAGCTCATCCTTTTTATCGTATACAGATTTTATCCTGTTAAAAAGAGCCTCATTCAACAGAATATCATTGTAGTATTCAGTTACAAGTGGCGATACCTCACGTTGAGTTTTTTGTATCGAATCATTGGTCTCTGCCGAATTTAGATGTCCAAGTAAAACTTGTGTTCTGTTTAATAAGCTCCCTGAAACTGATAATGCTTCAATTGTATTTTCAAAAGTAGCTTCGTCACTGTTACTTGTGATTTTTTCGATCTCAGCTTTACCTTGTGCAATACCTTCGTTTATGGCAGGCATAAAATGCTCTACCTCAATATTATCAAAAGGAGCTGTTCCAAACTTATTCGTAAACTCTCCAATCAATGGATTCGCTTCCTCCACCTCTTTTTTCTCTTCTGAACTACACGCTACCATAACAGTTGAAACCATTAATGCTAACGAGGCTTTCTTTATAAATTTAAACTTCATTATTTTTATATTAATTATTGTTAAAGTGTCGCAAACTTAATCAGTTTAAGTTATTTATCCTATAACATTCATCCGGTTTTTGAAAAATACAGAAACTAAAATATGATGTATATTTGCAGCTATGAATAAATTCAATTTGAAAAAAATATTCCTGAAGAGTATAACCTTCACAGCTCTTTACACCATTGCTATAATTGCCATAGGTCATTTTAGAGACAAAATAGAAATAAAGACCATCGTTTCGGAGAGATGGTATGAATTTATCCTGCTATTTTTTGTAATGATGGGGTTTAACTACTATTTCGACAAGAAAAGTAAAAATAATAACAAGAATAAATTTTACAAGGATTTATAAAAGTTGTCTCCAAAATTAGCACTTTACTAAGCGAAATTTTTGGAGACAGCCTCAAAAATAAATCTGTTTATACCACAGCACTTTCCAAGAACTCAATAGTCCTCTTATCAGAATTCATCCTTGCCATTATTCCTAACGGCAGAGTAAACTGGTTATCGATATGCCCGAATGAGAAGCCGTAAGCACAAGGTATTTCCAGATCTTTGGTATTATCATCAAACATTTGTTCTAATGATAATGAAAGCTCGTCTTCAGGTTTTTCCGCATCATCAAAAACACCAAAAATCAATCCTTTGGCATCATTTAAATCTTTATTCTGGTCAACCTGAATCAACATCCTGTCTATTCTATAGGGTGCCTCACCAATATCCTCGATAAAAATTAATTTGTCTGACAATTCCATTTCCCATTCAGTACCGACCAATGCAGCGATAAGACTTAAATTTCCCCCAACCAATCTTCCTTTGGCCTTTCCGGATTTAAACACCTTTGGTTTGAAAAATTCATTCTCCAAAGCTTCGGTGTCATTTTCTTTACATGGATATACCTTTGGAGGAATTTCGGTAGAAGTAATCATTTTCTCAACATATTTCCTGGTATAATCTGTAAAAGTAGATGATGCCACAGGTCCGTGAAAAGTCACAAGCCCTGTCTTTTTGAATATTGCCAAATGTAAAACAGTAATATCGCTGTATCCTATAAAGACTTTGGGATTTTTCCTGATTAGATCAAAGTCGATTAAAGGGAGTAAACCGGAACATCCGTAGCCCCCGCGGGCAGCCCATATTCCTTTAATTTCCGGATCTGCAAACATCTCATGCAAATCATCAACCCTTTCTTCTTTGCTTCCGGCAGTATAGCCCCGTTCCTTCCTGATATTCTTAGAAAGCTTAACCTTAAATCCTAAGGATTTCACATTATCAATTGCCGTTTCCAGTCCCTCATCACTTATATAGCTCCCCGGAGTTATTAAGCCAATTGTATCACCTTTTTTCAGTGCTTTTGGCTTAGTTATCTTCAATTCATTTTCTTCTTCAGCAGAATCAAAAGAATCAAACGACATCAATGGGACAGATGCCGAAGCCAAAGCTATATTTCTTAAAAAATTTCTTCTTTGCATTTTTAACTTTTTTGATTTGTGTAAGATAAAGATTTTTATCAAAACATCTAAAAAAAATAGATTGTACAAACAGTTAACTCCATAATCATTACTGTATAAAAGATAAAAGGTTGCTTCATAATAAGAAACAACCTTTCAAAGTTCAGAATTCAATATAATCTTAATCCTTCTTATCCATCCCAAGTTTAGCTTTTAAGGCTGCCAAATCATCTGAAGCCTTTGAGGCAGACTCTCCTTCAAGCGCCTTATCTATTTCATCATCCAGAGAACGACTCTCATTTGCAACATCTCCATAGGCCTCAGCTAAAGCTTCTTCCTCTGCTACTTTATCTTTCATTTTTTCTAACATCGAAACAGTAGACCCCGAATCAATATTAGCCATCTGCTTATTAATATTCTTGGTAGCAGAACTAACTTTCACTCTGGCTTTAAGAGTCCTCAACTCGTTTTCGTAAGTAGAAATTTGCTTCTTTAACTGATTAATTTTTCGTTCCATCTGTGACACATTTGTCTCAAATTTTTCTTTTTCAACTCTAGACTGATCCATCAATTGAACACTTTCCTCTTTTTTGGATAGTGCTTCAGTTGCTAATCTCTCAGCCTCTGCCATTTCCATTTCTCCCCTTTCGGCTCTCTTAAGCAATAAAACAGCCTTACTCTCGTAATCCTTTGACTTTGCCTGGGCAGTATTAAAGTCGTTTCTAGACCTTATTGCTAATGCTTTTATCTCAGCTAAAGCCTTCAATGCATTGTCCAAATCCTTTTTTAGATCCCTAATTCCCTGTTCGGTCATCTTTATTGGATCCTCTAATTTATCTACTGCTGAATGTGCTTCTGCTTTTCCTACGTTAAATATGCGCTTAAAAATGTTCATCTTTTTTTGTTTATATGTTTATGAAACTTCCTGAATAAGTATATCTACTGATATAATAATAATTACATTTTTGAAAATTCGATCAATTCTTCTGAATATTCATTTAATAGTAAACTCAACGAATTTAATGATCCTTCCAATTCGTTTAGGTCTAAGTTTTCTATCTGAAGAGTATCTCTGAAAATAACTTTATTTCCACCCTCATCAAGCACAAAAGCCCCGTGTATAATATCTCTATTCTTTATCAAAAGATTCCTGAATACCTGAGGATTATCTTCCTCCATATTAAATAGGAATTGTTCAATAATCAGGATTGGATTTGCAACACCAATAAAAAGATTGTTAATTCCGTCCGCTTCTTTTTCTACAACGTAAACTTCAGAATCATCATCCTGATGTATTATTGTATAACCTAAATCAAGAAGATACTCCCCTACTTTATTATAATCTGAATTTTTCATTAATTTAAAATTTAGTTATTATGCTCATCAAATATAATCACATTTAGTTTCTTTCTATTCAAATTTATTCCAAATATGTATAATTAAATGAATCACATTCCATAACTTAGCTAAGTTTCTTTGCAAATGTATGCTAAATTTTTTAGCTATGCAAAATAAATTAGCGCAAATGTCATTTATTGGTAAAAATATTAGAAAAATACGGACTGTAAAACAGTTAAATCAGAGTCAGTTCGCTGAATTATTTGGACTTTCCCGAGCATCAATAGGCTCTTATGAAGAAGGGAGAGCAGAACCTAAGATTGATAAAATTATCGATATTGCTAAATATTTTAGCATTGAGTTAGACCTGATACTGGAAAAAGAACTGTCGGTAAACGAGATAAGTGGATTCAAACTTGCAGATAGTAAAATGATCTCGGGTAACGGGAATAACCTTTTGGAAGCAAAAAAGACCAAAGCCAAGCGAATTATTTATATTAAGCATAAATCTGAAAAAAAATTCATCAAGCATATTCTGGACGATCAAAAATGGAAGAGCGATGAAATTGAACTACCCCCAACAATCAACGATAACAGCTCCATAGCTTTTGAACACAACGATAATGCTATGGACCTGAATAATAATGGTATTTCTATGTCGGATATTGTTTTTGGAAAGACGACAAATTTTGAGAATATCTTTGACGGATATATATATATTATTGTTCAAAGAGATTCTATTTGCCTGAGAAAAGCATTTGTAAATGATGACAAGATTACATTGAAAGCCATAAATGTCAACTTTCAGCCAAAAATAATTAAGAAGGATGATGTTGTTGCTATATATAAAATAACTGCTGTAATTAAAAACTCTATTAATCACTTTATTGATTAACAGTCACTAAATATTGTTTATTATCGCCTACCATTATTGTAACAACCCAACTTTTTAAGTGAACATCGATTCCTGTATAAATATTTTGCCCTTTGAAACTTAATCCATTAATTATAGTTTACTTAAACTTCCTTTTTCAATTATACCAAATAAATATCAGAAACCTTTTGGTATTAGATATTGTTGTGAATTTCTAATCTACACCAATATAGACGTTTATGCCTTTTTACAAACATACAACCCGAATTTAACCAACTTCATAAAATTTTATTTATAAATTACCTATAAAGCTTTGACTATCTACATTTTTTGCTTTTATTTGCAACGGAATGAATGTTCATTCCGTTTTTTATTTCATAATGGAAGAAACAGTTAAAAAGTTAGATAAAAGAACCTTGATACTTAACACCACTCTTGGATTATTGTCCGAGAATGGTTTCCATGGTACACCGATTTCTTTAATTGCAGAAAAAGCAAATATCGGGGCAGGAACTATATATCGTTACTTCAAAAACAAAGAAGAGCTTATTAATGAACTTTTTATAGAAATAGAACATCGTGTAATTAATGCCATGTATAGAGGATACAATAAAAGCGCCCCCTACAAGGAGCGTTTTGGAATTCTTTGGATAAACATGATCAATTATTACGTAAAAAATCCGGAAGAGTTTGTATTCATAGAGCAGCACAGATACGCACCATATGTAAGTACCTTAACCCGTTCGGAAAGTATGAGGGTTTTATCGCCGGTACTTATGTTTTTTCTGGAAGGGAAGAGAAACAAGTACATAAAACACTTACCTCTGTACACGATTATAGGATTGATTTATGGACCTATTATCACCATTGTAAAATTGAATTTAGACCATAATAGAACCTTAACTAATGAACAGATAAACGAAGCGGCTAAAGCTTGTTGGGATGCTGTGAAACACAATTAATACTGGTAAAATATAATTTAAGATGAAGAAATACCTAAATACGGCAATTATTGGATCAGGACATTATCTCCCTGATAATATTGTTAAAAATTCTGACTTTTTAGACAGGGTATTTTACGATGCTTCAGGAAAGCCGATAGACAGACCGATAGAAGATATTATTGAAAAATTTTCAGCAATAACAGAAATAGAGGAAAGAAGATGGGCAGATAAGGATATGCTAAACTCCGATATGGGAACTATTGCTTCAAGAAGAGCGATTGAACATGCCGGAATAAATCCGGAAGATCTCGACTACATAATTGTTGCTCAAAATTTTGGAGATATTGCCTATGGCACTAATAAAACAGATATTATGCCTTCAATTTCTTCTAAAATCAAAAATAAATTAGGTATAAAAAGTGGCAGTGTTATTCCTTACGATATGATTTATGGCTGTCCGGGATGGATAGAAGGAATGAGAATGGCCGATAATTTCATTAAATCCGGATTGGCAAAAAACATTCTGGTTGTAGGTACCGAAACTCTTTCAAGAATCATCGATCCATTCGACAGAGATTCAATGATTTTCGCTGATGGTGCAGGGGCTGTTGTTGTTTCTGCTGAATATAGTGATGAACAATATGGAATACTAAGTCATAATACAATTTCCGACAACGGCGAAGAATTAGACTTTCTGTACAACGCACCTTCATTTAATCCGGAGTATCAACCTGAAAATTCTTTTATTAGAATGGCCGGCAGGAAAATTTATGAATACGCACTTACAAAGGTACCTGCGGCAATAAAGAAGTCTCTTGATGATGCCAATATACACCTTGACGACACATCTAAACTACTTATTCACCAGGCCAACGGCAAAATGGATGAGGCTATTCTAAAAAGATTTGTACGTTTATACAAAGGTAAGGTCGATAAAGATTACATGCCGATGACAATACAAAAATTCGGTAATTCATCTGTTGCAACAGTGCCAACTATGTTCGATTTAATTAATAGAAAACAACTGGAAAACCACGAATTCAATTCTGGCGACAATCTGGTATTTGCATCTGTTGGTGCCGGAATGACAATAAATTCTATGGTTTATAGAGTAAAATAATACCTATTTATAGGCATAAGATATTTAAGACGCTATATTTTTTGATTTAGCTTGTTTGTTTGTAAAAAGCCCCTTCTTCCCCAATTTGAAGGGGCTTTTGTTTGTTTTTATATTAAGGGCGTTACCCTTCGGGTCGGGCTTTCGCTCATACTCCTCGCTCACTTACACTTAGTCTCCCAGCAACCCGTTTATATATAACTCAGCAATAGCCATCAGCAACGTAAACATTGTAAACCGTTCGCTGCGGGGTAACCGCTCTATCCCTAACGCAAATAGTTTAACAACTAAAGCATGGTAGAAACTAAAAATATTTCTGAATAAAAAAATCATAACTTTGCGCTATGGCATCAAAAAAAATAGACCTCCTTCTAAAGACTATTCCCAACAATCCCGGGGTTTATCAATATTTCGATAAAGAAGAAAAAATAATTTATGTAGGCAAAGCAAAGAACCTTAAAAAAAGAGTTTCTTCATATTTCCATAAAGAGCACGGTGATGCAAAAACCAGAATACTTGTTCGAAGAATAGAAAACATCGAATACATAGTAGTAGAAACCGAGATGGATGCACTGCTGCTGGAAAATAACCTTATAAAAAAATATCAGCCCAAGTATAATATTATGCTCAAGGACGATAAAACATATCCTTGGATCTGTATAAAAAAAGAACGTTTTCCTAGAGTTTTCCTAACCAGAAATATAATTAAAGACGGATCGGAATATTTTGGTCCATTTGCCTCTGTAAGAATGGCCAATGCACTTCTGTCGTTAATAAAAGAGCTTTACCCTCTCCGTACCTGCAAACACGACCTGAGCGTTAACAATATAGAAAATGGCAAATACAAAGTTTGCCTCGATTATCACATTGGAAAATGTAAAGGAGCATGTGAAGATTTGCAAAGCCATGAAGAATATATGTCTGATATTTCATCGATTAGAAACATAATCAGAGGAAACTTTTCTGATGCCTTAAAACAACTTAACTCAATAATGATTTCATTCGCTGAAAACATGGAGTTTGAGGAGGCACAAAATATTAAAGAGAAGGTAGAATCATTAGAGAACTATCAGGCAAAATCGACAGTTGTAAACTCTAAAATAAATAATGTAGACGTTTTTTCTATTATTAGCGATGAACAATATGCCTATGTTAATTTCCTTAAAATAATGAATGGGGCTATTATTCAAAGCCACACTATGGAAATTAAGAAAAAGCTGAATGAAAGCAACAAGGAAATTATTGAGCTGGCCATTATTGAAATACGACAACGTTTTAAATCTCTTTCGAGAGAAATATATGTTCCTTTTAATATAGATTTACACGATCCAAATCTAAAAATTACCATTCCAAAAATTGGTGATAAGCTTAAAATAGTTGAGTTATCTGAACGTAATGCAAAATACCTGAGACTTGAGAAACTAAAACAGGTAAAAATTACCGATCCCGAAAGACACACTAATCGACTGATGGCACAGATGAAGAAGGATCTGAGACTCAGCGTAGAACCCCGACACATTGAATGTTTCGACAACTCCAACATTCAGGGTACGAATCCTGTTGCAGCATGTGTGGTTTTCAAAAATGGCAAGCCTGCAAAAAAAGAATACCGCCATTTTAATATTAAAACTGTCGACGGGCCGGATGATTATGCATCGATGACAGAGGTTGTTTACCGACGCTATAAAAGGCTGCTCGATGAGGAAAAACCTCTGCCACAGTTTGTTGTTATTGATGGGGGGAAAGGACAACTTAACGCTGCTCTAAAGAGTTTTAACGACTTAGGAATAAGGGGCAAGATAGCCATAGTGGGAATTGCGAAAAGGCTCGAGGAGCTATTTTATCCTGATGATCCTATTCCTCTTTATTTAGATAAGAAATCAGAAACACTAAAAATCATCCAAAGAGCCAGAGATGAAGCTCACAGGTTTGGAATAACTCACCACAGGAACAAACGCAGCAATAACAGTTTAAATTCTGAATTGGAAAACATTCCGGGTATCGGAGAAAAAACAATAACTGATTTAATGCGAAAATTTAAATCTCTGAAAAGGCTAAAAGAAGCCAAACACGAAGAAATTTCATCTGTTATCGGAGATAATAGAGCTAAAAAAATTATATCATACTTTAAATCATTGAATTAAAAAAGAGAGGCTGTGTTATAATACACAGCCTCTCTTTATTGTCAATTATTTAATAATCTTCCCTTTGTAAACTTTACCATCATCACCTACTCCATATATAATATAGACACCTGTATTTAATCGCTCTATACCATATACACTTTCACCATAAACTTCTCTCAATAGCCTTAGACTTTGCGACTTACCATCCATAGAAATTGCCTGAACAAAAGACATGCTTATATCATCTCCAAGAATTGTCAGTTCGTTGTCTGTATTTATTAATTTAAAATCTGCAGATATCAAATCCTCTTCCGAAAGCTGTCCGCTATGTGATATAATTATTTCGAATCTGTCGTTAACAGATCCGGTATTCGAAATATTAAACTCATAGTCTGAATCTAATAAATTAGTCATTACGCCACTTTGCTTGTCTCTTAACTGAACAGCTAAATTAACTGATTGATTCTCCAGTTGAACTTTTGAAATTTTATAAACTCCGGTTTCATTTATTGTAATACTTAAAGGAATCACATGCTCATCATTCTCAAGCTTAAGTGATAAGATCTTATATTTTCCTTCTGGCACATATGACGAAATCGACATTGAATTATCATATTCGAACTTCGGTACATCATACTGGTCAATTACATCAGTAGCCTCACTCAAAGCAGCTATCATCAGCTGGCTTTCAATATCGTCGTGGCTTAGTGATACCCACAGTTTATAACCGTTAAATACTGATTGATTGGCCAAAACTACTTCCGGACTTAATCGTTGATTATTATTAAATTTTACAGAATTTCCCGAATCCCCTAATAACTTTACAACGAAGCCTTGAGAAGTTTTTATTTGATTATTTTCTAATGCATTTGCAGGTACTGTTCCCAGTAATCCAGAAGTATTCATCTGATTATTAGCTGAATTTTCATCTTCGTGACTCCATGTATAAACTGACTGAGCTACCTTAGTCTCATTTGTTTTCAAAAACTCCATATAATCAATTGACGAAGGATATGGGTTTCCTACAAGGTTATACCCGGACTCATTGTAAACCAAATCAACATCTATATCTCCATTGTTTGGACTCCCCTTAAAATATAAAGTTTTAGGAATAGAGTTTGAATTATTTGGACCGGGAACAAAAATGCCTTTTCCACTTTTTATCTTTGCATCCTTATCAATATTATGCCATGTACCTGTTAACTCCTGTAGTTTATTTGAATTGTACTCCTCATCATAGTCGCCGAACTCCCAAACATCTGCTGCGCTAAATTCATCATTATTTACAGGAGATGACCAATAATTGTGATTTAACTTGTTAAGTACTTCCTTTCTCTCAATAATAACATCGCCAAAGTTTACAGCTGAATTATCTAATTGGAAAATACTACTTCCCTCTTTCACATTGAACTCACCTCCAATATTTGATATATTTCCCTCTAATATCAGGTTTGCAGTACTTAAAACATTAATCTTCCCACCAATTAATTCTATTGAACCGGAAAATGATCCGTTACTGAAATACAAATCATCAACGATATCAACTGATCCGTTTGGCATATCAATTATCAACTCTCCGATTGTTTGTTTCCCTGCAACAAAAAGATTTGAAATATCCGATTTGCTACCTGATACTATATGAAGTTTGGTGTTAGCGTCAGTTTTAAATAATGGAAAATTTGCTATGCCACTTCCAATATTTACAGAAGAATTCTCAATTTTAACATGTTTTAAGCTTGTTGATATTTCTTCTTCAAATTTCACATCCGAATTTTCGATCAACAATACTGAGTTTGACCCTATATCAAAATTAACTTTCGAAAATACAATATTTGTTGTTATGTTAATATTTTCCAGTCCGCTTTCATTTTTGAAAACTACTAAGCCCCCTACTCTCATTAACGATTCAGGTGAAGCATTAAATATACTTTCCGAAACAGATCCGTTATGGATAATAATTTCTCCGGCACTTACATCAAGGTTTCCATTGGAAGGATCGACATAAAAAGAATTAAATAAATTTTGTTCTCCAGCAGTTTGAACATCTAAAGATCCTCCGTTTATCTGTAAGTCACCGTAGCTGATGTCTACATTTCCATTAACGTTAACTTTTCCATTGTTCAACTTAACTAAAGCATTAAAAAAGTCTAATTTTATTCCTTCACCTGCATTATCTCCAACAGTTATGCTCCCATTATTACAAATCAACTGACCGTAAACTTTTACTGCATCAGGTAATATTAAATTTGTTTTCTCATTATCTACAACAATAGCAACTTTATCCTTTATTATATCGTAAGAATCATCATCAACAAATAACTTTTGAGAAAAATTACCGTCAAATACCAATGTTCCTTTTGTTATAATATAATTATCAACATCTCCAAAAGGAGTCTTTTGACGCAACGAACTTGTTAGATATTCTTTAGAAATAACTACCTCCTTAAGATCAAAATCACCATCACCGCTTACTACGGCACTGTTCGAACCAACAAACCTTATACTAAAACTGGCAATGGCTCCATACCTGTCAGCATTCCTTGAAAGAATTTTACCTTCATTAATCAGATTTCCTCCAATAGAAACAATAGATGTGTTATTAATAGTTCCATTACTTACGATAGTACCACTTGACATAACAACAGCATTACCTGTTATTGTCAGTTCATTTTTAATACTGGACCTACTAGGATTTGCTATTTCTAAAGTTCCCGATATGTCAATATCCTTACAAAGCATACCAGCCTGAACAACACTAACTTCTAAATATCGTGGAATATAAACTTTACTTGATAAATTAGGTATTTCTCCCGCGGCAGCATCCCTCCACAAACCTGATTCATAAATCTGCCATACAGAAGAATCATCCCAGTATCCTGACTGAGATAATTTAAAATCACCTTCATTGTTTTGAGAGAACAATGAAAAGGAAGAAATTAAGAAAATAAGTATAGATATTTTTCTAAACATAGTTTTTTCTCTTGCCGGAGCGTAACTTATACATCTGTTCAGATCATGATTTCCACTCAACAAACTACCAGTCAACTATATATAATTCATGAAATTCAATGTAAAAAACTGCTTCACTCTTAAACAAATATAACATTTTCTACTTAAACTGTAGTCTTTTTCTTATTTTTTTAATTATTATTCCTACTCTCATGTAATACCTACCACTTACTTAACGTAAGTGATATATCCCCAAACAAATATTCAAGACTATCTACTTGCTTTACAATACGTTACAGTTGCAGTTATTAAAAAGGACGATCTCCTCAATTATTAATCCATATAAAAAAATACTTACATATTTATTTATATGGATTAATAATTCGAAAAAAAATATCTAAACAGACAGGTAAAAACGAAAATTTTGACTTTCGTTTTGAAATAAACGAAGATGAATTACACAAAAACAACTCCAATTACACAAACTTTATTACTCATTATGAGAACAATAACACATATCACAAATTAATTAGGTTAACTGATTTGCGAGTATTTCATTACCTGTAATTAAGTTGATTTTATTCCCACTATTGAAAATAGCACATATTTTACAACCCTTAGCTTACTATTTAACATCAATTATTTGTATTTTCACCCCAATTTATAAAGCTTTTATCTTGAAAAATATTTCACTACGATCAAAAATATTTCTATCGATGATTGCCATAGTATTGATATCATCAATACTAATGGCTATTACTACCACGCTTCATTATAAAAATGAAAATCAAAATTATCATCACAGCAGAATAGAACGTAAGGAAAAAAGTCTGCAGACACATATTCAGATGATGTTCGAGGAGAATAATGAAATTGACAGCAGAGATAAAGCAATATCTTTAATGAAAGATAAACTAAAGGAATTATCAACTGTCCATAAGCTCACTATAAACCTATATAAACTTGACGGAAGTTTTTATGCATCATCAAAAAATGATACACAGACCAATAAACTTGGCAATAGTGTAATTAATAACCTTTCAAATAAAGCAATTTATATAAAAGCAGTAGAAAGCAATAAACTTTTGGAGCAAACAAACTTACTTTCATATTCCTTCATAAAGTTTAACAATGAAAATTTATTAATTCTATACCTACCTTACACCCACGAAAACACCATCTTCAAATCAGAGTTGGAAAATATCCTGATAAACTTTGGGGAGCTGTACTTATTCCTGCTTCTGGGGGCTGTTGTTTTTGCTTATCTGGTTTCAAGATATATCACACAATCTTTAAAAAAAATCAGCTCCGTACTTAACAAAACTGATCTTGGAAAAAACAAACCGTTTTCCTGGAATTCAAATGATGAAATAGGAAAACTTGTAACAGCTTACAACGACATGGTAGCTAAACTTGATGAAAGCGCCATACTTTTAGCTAAAAGCGAGAGAGAACAGGCTTGGCGCGAAATGGCTAAACAGGTTGCCCACGAAATTAAAAACCCACTTACTCCTATGCGGCTCGAAGTACAGCTACTTGAACGCAATGCCACTAAATTAGAGAACGAAAAAGATCGCAAGAAAGTACTGGATTTCACAAATGGAATGATTTTGCAAATAGACACTTTATCGCGCATTGCAAATGAATTTTCGAACTTTGCCCAAATGCCGGCTCAGCAGCTCATGAAAATAGATTTCTCCGAGTTTGCACAGCGTTTTTCAAAACTACACTCGCACAGCTCTATAAAATTTAACATCGAGGATAAGCCAATGCCCGTATGCATAGATGAAAAGCAATTTTCCAGAGTACTTAATAACCTGATAAAAAATTCTGAACAGTCTATTCCCAAAGACCGAACAGCCGATATTCAGGTTAATGTAAAGCACCTAAATGAAAAAATATTAATCACCATTTCCGATAACGGAATAGGAATAAGCGATAAAGAAAAGGTTAAGGTTTTTGAACCTAAATTCACTACCAAAAGCGGAGGTATGGGACTTGGTTTAGGGATAGTGAAAAATATTATTGAGTCAATTGGAGGTGAAATCAGTTTTAATTCAGCAATTAATATTGGTACAACGTTCTACATACATATCCCAAAATCAAATAAATGAATCATATGAATTACAGAAGCATTTATCAGCAGGAAAGCAATGGTCTTTTGAAAATATACATAAACAGACCTTCAAAGCTAAACGCCCTTAATAAGGAAACAATCGAAGAACTGTCTTCTGCTTTTAAAGTAGCAGAATCGGATAAAAACATTAAGGCTATCATCCTAAAAGGTGAAGGAACAAAAGCATTTGTTGCGGGAGCTGACATATCGGAATTTGCACATTTTTCGCCTGAACAGGGAAGAAAACTGTCGGCAGATGGACACGAGAAACTTTTCAATCTAATAGAAAATCTTTCTACCCCGGTAATTGCAGCAATAAACGGTTTTGCCCTTGGTGGCGGCTTAGAACTGGCAATGTCGGCTCATTTTAGAGTTGCCTCTGACAATGCAAAGATGGGATTACCCGAAACATCACTTGGTGTTATCCCCGGATATGGAGGCACTCAGAGACTAACTCAGCTTATTGGAAAAGGTAAGGCTATGGAGATGGTTATGACCGCGGGTATGATTACGGCCGATGAAGCAAACAGTTATGGACTTGTTAATTATGTTGTTTCGCAGGAAGAACTCATTCCATTCTGCGAAAAACTGGCGGGAAAAATAATGAATAATTCACCTTTGGCGGTATCAGGTGCCATAAGATCAATTAATGCTGCAACGAAAAATGATATAAATGGTTTTGAAGTAGAAATTGAAGAATTCGGAAAATGCTTTGGTACAGACGACTTCAAAGAAGGCACAAGTGCTTTCCTGGAAAAAAGAAAAGCAAATTTTAGCGGAGAATAGACCGATATAATCAATTATTAAAGCTGTCTGTAAACTTTATTACCGTCATTCTTACTTTTCCTTTATGCTTCAGTAAGAATGACGGTTTATATTAAAATAACTCAAAATAAGTTATTACAATATTCATTAGTTAGATACATCCCCGATTAATTATATGGATCCTCTTAAAGTAATTACAAAATTCCTGCCAGGTGCTGACAACCCTGATGCAAAAGTCATGTAATGATGATCCAGAATATTTTCAACTCCCATTTGAAGGTTGAGATTAGGAGAAAATTTATATCTGATATTTGCATTAATTGTATACCAGGATGGAGTTCCATAAGTCATTGATGCAGCCTTTTCAAGATTATCTACACCTCCGTATACATCAAAATCTTCTGCTTTTTTCCTTCCATTGTATGTTGAGTTCAAACTAAACATCCACTTTTTCAAATTATATTTCAAGGTAGTGGAGCCAAATAAAGGGGCAATTGAAGGCATGGGTAAATCATCATCAATAGTTCTTCCTTTCGTGTATGTTAAAAAACTTTCCAGAGTAAATTTTGACTGTAACTTGGCTATCATCCCTAAATTAGCCCCATAAACATAAGCCTGCCCCGAATTTACATTGGCAATTGTTACCGCCATATTTCCATCGTACACCATTGAGTTAACACCATCTGACGTTTCATAATACTGACGCATAATATAATCGAATATCCTTGTGTAATATAAATCGGCCGACAGTATTAATTTTTTATTTAAGAGATATCTATCCACATTAAATTCTGCATTTAAAGCATATTCGGGCCTCAAAAATGTATTTGGCAATGTAAGCAAATCATTTTTTTCTCTTACTTTCCCTACGTCATCTATATTAGGCGATCTAAACGCTGTAGAAACGTGTGCCTTTAATGCCCAATTTTGATTAGGTTTATGAGTCATTCCTATACTACCTGTTAAGGCATTATTGAATAGTGATATGTCATTTTCAGGTAATTCTATAAAAGTATCATCTTCCCACTTGGCATGCATTAATGTACTAGTCCACCTCAACCCCAAATTAAATGTAGTTTTCTCATTGAATATCTTTCTGAAATCTGAATAAACGGCGAAACTGCCATAATCACTACCACCATCAGGGTAACGTGATTGTACTACAAAAGAATCTCCAAAACCAATAATATCATTCCCCGAAACTACTAATGTTTTTCCTTTTGCAACAGAGGATACGGAGTTATACGTTAACTCTGCTCCATAAGAAATATCGAAGTAATTTATATTAGTGGAGAAATCCGCATTTAAAGAAAATACATTAACATCTTCGTACCTGAATGTTTTTTCCAGGCTTCCAAATTTTCGCTGCATTCTCGATTCCTCAATATTTTGATATGCAAATGTGATATTACTTTTTTTCATCCATTTGCTATCACTGGTCGAATTTAACCTGGTCGAGAACATTAACCTGTCCTGAGGTCCATAATACCATTCTGCCCACTTCAGCCCTTCATCTCCGGGATCTGTCAATGCATCGAATCGTGGAACATTGGAACTGGTAGAATATTGAAAATTAAACTCCAGCTCATTACTTTTATCCAATTTAAAGATCAGCTTCTGCAAAACATCCAACTGACTATATGCTGTGTTTTTTTGAATATTCGGATCAGAATTTACAACCGGCAACTCGGAATAATGATGCTCAGTATTATTGGAATAAATATGAACTTTGCCCCAATTATTAAAACCGTGAGTACGTACTGACCCCATTCTTAAATCATTAAAATTTCCATAAGATATGGATGAGAAATTTCCAAATTTCTCATTACTATATATGGCATCTCCGTGTAAAACCAAGCCATTATTTGCTGTTGAAAATGAAGTATTAGCGTTAAGTTCCCAAAACTCTTCTCCAAGCTTTGGCCTTTTAGTGTAAAAATGAACTACGCCTCCCAATGCATCAGATCCATATTTAACCGAAGCAGGACCATAAATAATTTCGGCCCTTTCCAGATTCCCATAATCTACAGTTAATGAATTTTGTAAATGCCCCGAACGATATATGGCATTATTCATACGAACTCCATCTACAACAAGTAATACCCGATTTGCTTCAAATCCCCTTATTGTAGGGCTACCTCCTCCCATCTGACTCTTCTGAACAGTAATTCCGGGAGTTCGTGATAAAAGATCAGGAGTAGTCTGTGGGTTTATAACTTCAATAACGTTTGATGAAATAACCGATATTTTTTCAGCAACACGATTTAAATCTGTCTCTGTATTAGCAACAGACAAAACCACTTCCGGTAATAAATCGTTTGTTCTTGTCAGGTAAACAGTATAACCTTTTCTTTTTAACACATGCTTTTTAAAAAAAACAAATTGATATGAAACATGCTCTATCATCACCTCTTCATCCTCTTCGAAAGCACTGAGATTTACGTTTCCATCAACATCGCTTAGCGCAACTTTCGACTGACCATCATTATACACAAAAACATTATCCACAGGCTTTTTTGTGTCATTATCATAGATGGTTAAAGTTTGCGACATCAATGAAGTTGAAACAAACAACATTAGAAATAATGTATATTTTAAAAATGATTGCATTATTAACTTTAATTAAATAATGTTTGTAATATTTTTAGAGATTTCGGCTCTCTAAAGCCTGAAATATGCAATGAATAATATTGAACAATTAGCCGTAATAAGAAACCACGTTGTTTTCTATTCATCGAAATCTGATTTGAATCCACAAATTTCGTGCCCAAAAATAATTTTAAGTTATCAATAACCTCTCCGGAGAACATATAAGGCATATTTTTATTGTAATCATAAAATATTCCCTGCTCTAAATCAAAATATTTATTTTCAGAATCTGAAAAATGAGGATAGAAACCAAGATATTTCGTTAGTTCTATCAAAAAAGCAATATGAAAGTTTGCATATTCATCAATTTCATCAAGATAATGGAAAGACGATTCCAGAAAATCGAACAGACTGACATTTTCTTCTTCCTCGTGCAAACTAAGATCAAGCATTTCCGCCAGGAAAATAGTAAGCCCCGACTTAAGCGGATCGAATTGTAAACTTTTATAAAAAGAATCTGCCTTAATTTCTTTTAAATTCTTTAATTCAACGGACTTATTTCTGGAATATGAAATTATTTCTACTAATGACAGAGGCTGGAATAGTCCCATCACATGATTTTTCTTCTTCTTAACACCACGAGCAATGAAAGAAACGATTCCTCTTTGCTTAGTGTAACATTTTAATATTATGCTAGTATCTGAATAATTCCTACTCCTTATTACTATGCCATTGTAAACTTCCTGCATAACACACTAGTTCACAATTAGAATTTTTGTTACGGATGTTTCCTTTCCATCCTTACTGATTGCAAAAACCAAATACACCCCTGAAGCGGCTTTATACCCGCTAAAACTTTTACCATTCCACACTGCCTGTCCTCCCTGAGAAATAGTTTCAAAAATCAGGTTCCCGTTAATATCAGTAATCTTCACATTGGTTCTATCCGTAAAACCTTTAATATAGATATCTCCTGAATATTCGGGTCTAACCGGATTGGGGTACGCATAAACCTTTCCAAATTCATTTCCTCCTTCGGTGGCATTACCTTTAAAGGATACCAAACCTTTAAGGGTAACAAAATACACTCTCCCCGTTTCGGGATCTATATCCATATCAAGAACGTTATCAGAAAAAAGAGGAGAATTTTCTGTTGTAAAATGGTGAATAGTTTTTTGCCCATCAGATGAAGTGTAATAAACCCCTCCTGATTTTGTTGCAAACCATTTATTATTTGCTCCGTCAACTACAATCTTATTTATTTCCTGACTTCCTAAAAGCTTTTTACCTACACCATCTTCTTCAATAATAATGGGATTTGCATTTAAAGAAGAGGTATTGAACATTTCATCGATATCATCGAAAATAACCAAGCCCAACTTTGTTCCTATCCATGCAACATTATCCTTATCAATAGCTATTGTGTTTACCCTATAATCTGGTAAATTACCTTTATTTTCAATGGTGGTAAACCTCAGTTTCTTATCATCTCCTGTAGACTCCAACGATTCTCCTTCGTTATAAACCCATATACCATCTCCTCTTGTTCCTATCCACTTATTCCCGTTTTGATCAATATGGATTCCCTCTATACCATTATCTCCTCTGGACCCTACACCATCAAAAGAGAACGACATCCACTCTCCACTTGCTTTACGCAACACAATTGGTTTTGGTACATTCCATCCGTTGGCCACCCACAAATTTCCATCACCATCAAAAACACTCCCACCTACTCTAACACTTACATATGCAGGATTTGATGGATAATGTAATTTTTGTATAGGGCTGTTTTCAATATTCCAAAACTCAACCTGTTCATTATTTTGCATCTCCACAACTCCCTGATTATAGTAATCATTCTCATTTGATGTTCCACTCCATGTAGATATATATATATGATCACTATCCTTAGGATCTATAGCCACATCGACTAAGTCCCTTCCATTTGAAAAATTTGTATAGTTAACATATTCCCAGTCATCTTTCTCAAGAATATCATACCCAATTCTCCGCCCTTTTGGAGTATACATCTGATCGTAATAACCATACAGTAAATACATTTTATTTTCATCAGCTTTTACCCTGAATGAATAATTCCTGAAAGGACCATCAGGCATAATATTGGTTAAAACTTTATTTTCACTTTTAACCAAACCAATATTACTTGTAGAAATCCACGTAATTCCATCTGTCTTAATTGCAGATTTAGGTTTAAAATTATTTTCGGAAGTAGCCCCTATGTTTTCGACCAAATTTAAATTTTCATCATATATCATAACATTACTCCATCTTGAATATGTTATGTACTTATCATTAGATTCAACATTTACAACTCCGGTAACACTGCTAACCAACGACCATGTTGTTCCTTCAAATAAATATTGCTTGGTATCATTCTCATTATTATTGGCTATTATCTTGCCCCCTATTTCCGCAATAGAATTATATTTTTCAACAGGAATAGAACTCTGTAATTGCCACTGCTTATAATCTACCAAAAAAGGATTCTCTGCATCCGCAGAATAAACACCATTTTCGGTTGCAGCAAATAATATGTTATCTTTAAGAGCTATGTCATTTACATATATATAAGATCCATTATCTCCAAAATAAAAAGTATCTCCAAATCTCTCATCCTCCATGTTGAACTCTACAATACCAAATGGAGTACCCAAATAAATCCTATTTTTATATTCAGCTATACTGGTTATACTTTTAGTAACTGTTACATTTGAATTTTTTATATCTTCTATATGGCTTATTTTGGAATCTTTATAGACGATATCAAACTCACCTGTTTCAAAACCAATCACAAAAGCGTCTGTATTATTTAATGCTACTAAAGAAGTAATTCTCTCTCCCAATAACCCTTTTACTTTCGAATATTTATTTAGGCTTTCATCTTCAGTATCGTATATAAACACGCCGTACTCTCCGGCAACAACAACTTTCTCACCCCAAACATCTAAGCCTTTGGTTTCTGCATAGGACAAATGGTCGAGCCACTTCGAATTATCCTGTGCAAGACTAATGTTTAATATAAACAAATAAAAAAATAAAGAAAGCCATGTTCTTTTCATATGTATATAATTTAATGTTTCGGTCATACCTGTCTGCCAACAGACAGATGTTATCCCCACTATATTCATCACGCTTGGTCTCGGCTAAGCCGA